>NZ_JBXASU010000010.1:0-123517 GCF_058809705.1 Cupriavidus sp. MPR-AND1C
GGCTTTCTTCTCGTTAGTCTTCTTTGCCGACGCAAAGAAGAGTGACCGGCAGCCCCCGCAGGGGGATGTCGTATGGCTTTTGGGTCCAAAAACCAACGCCGCCAAGAGAAACGAAACCGCGACCAACCCTGCGGCACGATGTCTTCACGCTCACCGCAACACCAACCCCAAGCCCTTCATCGGGACCAAGAGCGCTCGCGCGCCTCCTGCTGAAGCGCATGCGGCCAATCGCCAATCAAGTTCCAAACGGCATGGAACACCGCGCTAACCAAGCAACACGATCCCCCCCGGCAACGACCGCACCTCCAGCCCAAGCGAGCGCTGCATCTGCGCAATCGCCTTATCCAGCGACCGAATCTGAAACCGCCCCGTCACATGCCTGCCCGCCACCCGCGTATCCAGCAGCACCACCCTACCCGGCCGATAGCGATTGATCTCCTCAACCACCTCACGCAACGGCGCATCGGCAAACCGCAGGTAGCCATCCCGCCACGCCGGCATCCCTGTCGGATCGACATGCAGGATGCGCCCGAACGCAGCACGATCGTAGCTGAGTTGCTGCTTGCCGCTCAGCGTCGCGATGCCTGTGGCATGCGCCACCTGCACGGTCCCCTCGACGCAAGTCACGCATGCGCCGGCCGGCGTGAGCCGCACTTCGAACCGGGCGCTCTGCGCGAACGCGCGTCCCGGCCCGGCCACGACCGCGAACGGCCGCGGCGCATTCAGGGTATCGACGGCGGCTTCGCCGGCGATCAGGTCGATGCCCTGCACACGCCCCGCTCCGGAGCGCACGGCAATACTGGTGCGCGTATTGAGCTCGACGGTGACATCCTCGGCCAGCGCCAGCCGGCGTTGCTCGCCGGTCGCGGTGCGGTAGTCCGCGCGCATCTCCTCCACGGAAGGCCACAAGCCCAGCGGCGGCCGGATGACGGCCACCGTCGCCGCGGCGGCCGCCGCGCTCATGGCGCCGCCGAGAAATGCACGCCGCTGCCAGTTCGGCGCGCGCGGCGTCCCGGCAAAACGCAGGCTGGCCGGATTGCGGGCCACCACCAGCCGGCTGGCCTCGCCCAGTTGCGCCCATCGCTGCCGTGCCACGGACAAAGCCGCCTGGTTGGCGGGATCCGCCAAGCACCAGCGCCGCAGCGCAACGCCGTCGGCCTGTGTCATCTCGCCCGCCGCCACGCGGCGCATCCAGGTGAGCGCCTGCCGCTCGATCGCGTCAAGCGTGCGTTCCGGTTGTAGCGAAGGATTCATCATTCGTGTCATGGCATCAAGCGAGCCGCCACCGTGGTTTGCCCGTGGACATAGACAAGACGGTTGGGAAGCAACAGATCGGCATGCTTTTTTTCATCCATGCTTGGGGCTATGGGCCATGCAGTACTCATGGGCCCGCTTGAGCTCCAGGCCGATCAGGCGCGGCGACACGCCGAAGCGCACCGCAGCCTCCTGGTTCGACAGCTCATCGACCCGCACCGCGAGAAAGATCGCCCGCCGGCGTGGCGGCATGCTTTCGATGAGGCGTGCAACGGCCTCGACCTCGTCACGCGCCGCAACCGTCTGCGCGGGGCCGGGCGCGGGGTCGGCAATCTCGGCCATGAGCGTCTCCATCTCTTCGGCGCTCATGTAACGGCGCTCGCGCTGCAGCCGGTCCAGCGCCAGGTTGGTGGCCATGCGCATCAGGTAGGCGGCCGGGCTCTTGACCGGCTCGCCCTGCTCCTTGCGGTCTTCCAGGTGCACCCAGGTATCGTGCAGCGCATCGCTGGCAAGCTCGGACGAGCCCAGGCGCCATGTCAGGCGGCGCTTGAGGTCGTCGTAGCGTTGCGCGAGCAGCTCGCGCAAGCTGGAGCGGCTGGAGTCGCTCATCTATCGGCTCGCCTGCCGGCCGCAGGGCGGCAGGCGCCGGAGCGGGCCGCCGCCGCATCACAGCGCACCGGCTTGACCAGCAGCACGAATGCCTTGGCCGGATCCCCGGGCGGCTGGCCCACATCGACGTGCTCCACGGTCTCGATGATGGCCGCATCGCGTGCCTTGTCGCCGGTGGTGTCCAGCAGGCGCGCGTGCGCAACGTGGCCGGCCGCGTTGAGCTGCACATAGAGCGCAAGGCGATAGTCCCCGAGCGCGAGTGCGGGCCGCGCGCAGAGCGCCTGATAGACCTGCGACTGCACAGCGCCGTCATATTGCCGCGCCGCGCTGGCCGGGGGCTGCGCGACGACCGTGTCCGCGTAGCGCGGCGCGGGCACCAGCACAAAGGCATCGGCCGCGGTTGCCTGCACGTTCAGCCCCGTGCCCTCGAGCATCTTGCGCAGGGCGTTTTCGGGGCTGAAGGTGCCATGGACGGCAGTCGAGGTTCGCCCCGCTGCCAGCTCGGAGGAAAAGAAGACGGACAGGCTGGTCTGCGCGTCGTATTGCGCCAACGCTTGCCTGAGCGGCTGCGCCGGCAAGTCGAATGCCATCTCGCCCCCGGCGCGGTTGGCGGGCTGCTGGGCGCGGGTCTGCTGGCAGGCCAGGCATAGCGCCAGGACCGCCATATAGACAACCAGTGCGCGCGCACCGGGGGATGCGGCCAAACGTGCCATCACGATCCAATGCCATGTGCGTTGAGGAGTCCTTGCCGCATCGGGCGCTCGGCCCAAGTGCATATCCGTGCGCATCGTAGGGATCCAATGTGACGCCGCCGTGAATGCCTGGCGCCCACAGCCGTGACATGGCTCATTCCTCCTGCGCGGGACCCGCCGGCTGCCGCGTCTCGATCGCGACAAACAGCCGTGCGTTGCCGCGCTGGACCAGCAGCGCCACGGCACCGTCCGCCGCGCTGGCCTCGTCGGCCAGCGCCTCGATGCTGTCGACCGGCTGGCCGTTGACAGCGAGAATCACGTCGCCGGCGTTCATGCCGGCGCGCGACGCGGCCGCGTTCACGCGCTGCACCAGCAGGCCGCCGTCGGTACGCAGCACCTGCCGCTCTTGCGCCCACAACGGCCTGACCATCAGGCCCAGCGGCGCGTGCCCGGGCGCGGCTGGGCGCGCCACCCGTGGCGCGTCGAAGCGATCGGGCCGCACCGCCAGCACGAGCGCGGCGCGGTCCCGCCAGAGGCGCAGCGGGACGGCAACGCCGGGGGCCAGGTCCGCGATGAAGATCAGCGCATCGGCGGACTGCACCACGTCGCGCGCGCCCACCTGCAGGATCACGTCGCCCGGCTTCAGGCCGGCCCGGCTGGCGGCCCCGCCGGGCTGCACATAGCTCACCAGCGCGCCCGCGGGCCGGGGCAGGCGGAACGAATCGGCCAGGGCCTGCGAGACCTCCTGCACCGCCACGCCGATACGCCCGCGTGTCACCGCGCCCTGGCGCAGCAACTGGTCCTTGATGCGCATGGCCACATCGATGGGGATGGCGAACGACAAGCCCTGATAGCCGCCGCTGCGGCTGTAGATGCGGGAATTGATGCCGATCACCTCACCCTTGAGGTTGAACAGCGGGCCGCCGGAGTTGCCGGGATTGACCGGCACGTCGGTCTGCAGGAAGGGCATGTACTCGGCGCCGGGCAGCACCCTGCCCTTGGCGCTGACGATGCCGGCTGTGACCGAGTGACTGAAACCATAGGGTGAGCCGATGGCCAGGGCCCAGCTGCCCACTTCCATGCTCGCTGCGTCGCCGATCTTCACCGTCGGCAAGCCGGTGGCGTCGATCTTGAGCAGGGCGACGTCGGCAACGGCATCCAGCCCGATCAGCCTGGCCTTGAACTCGCGCCGGTCGGTCAGCTTCACGCTGACCAGGGACCCGCGCGCGACCACGTGCGCGTTGGTGAGGATATAGCCGTCGCCGCTGAGGATGAAGCCCGAGCCCAGGCTGGTCTCGTCGACATTGTCCTGGCCCTGCGCACGCCCGCGCAGCGGATCGGGCGATGCCTCGCGGGCTACACCGATGTTGACCACCGCCGGGCCATTCTCGCGGACCAGCCGCGAGAAATCGGGCGCGGCTCGCCACGACGCCGCCTGCAGCGGCGCGCATCCGGCCGTGCCTGCCGCCAGCGCAAAGAGCAGCGCCATGGCGGCAAAAGCCAGCGAGCGCCGCGCGAATCCGCTGCGGCGGCCCAGGTCGAAAGCCATCGCCACCTCAGCTCGCTTGCGCGCCATCCAGCCCCAGCTCCAGCACCATGGGCTGGCGCATATCCGGCGGCGGCGGCTCGGGCAGCGCCTTCGTCATCAGCACCGCGCGCAGGTCCGCGTCGGCCTGCGGATCGCCCAGCGAGTCGAACTCCATGCGCGCCACGCGGCCATCGGGAGCAAGCCACACACGCATCACCAACGACGCGCACGGCAGCGCGCGGGCCTGCATCCAATCCTGCATGCGCAGGGCGCTCGCGTCGGCCGGGTCGCCCAGCCGCGCCTGGAACTCCGTGCTGGCCAGTTGCGCATAGCGCATCCAGTGCTGCGGGAACGGCTGCGCCGGGGCGGCGGCGGAAGACGCCGCGCCCAGGCCCAGGCCCAGGCCCACCAGCCCCAGCGTACGGAGCAAACGCCGCCACATCTTCTGGGGCACGGCCAGCTTGCGCGCGGCAGGACTGGCCTGCCGGCTTGGCTCAATCGGGGAATGCATCGAAGTTCCTGTCTTTCGTCATGGTGCAACTGAAATGCCTGCTGATTGGCCGTGCGTTGATCATCACGCGGCGGCTGCCTCTTCCTGCACAGGAGCATCCGCAGTTGCATCGGCAGTTGCATCAGCACCTGCACCTGCACCTGCATCCGATACCGCCGGCTGGAAGTTGCGCAGATGCAGGAAGAACTGGCCCATCATCTGCGTCCACAGTTGCAGTGCCACGGTGAGATAGTCGGGGCCCACGCCGCCGGAGATCACCACGTCCATCTCAAGCACCAGGAATTCGCCGTGCTGCGCGACGCGCGCGAAGCGCTTGGCGCGATGCCAGTCGCCCAGCACCCCCTCGGGCAACGCGCCGCCTTGCACCCGCAGCGGGCAGCTCAGCGTGAAATCCAGGTACGCATCCGGCGCAAGCGAGTTGCCCCAGAGGACCTGGAAGCCAACGCCGTGGCTGGCGCTGTGCAGGCGCAGCACGCCGTCCTGCTCGATGGCCGTCACGGCGCAGCCGGCGGCCTTGATGGCATCGCCGACCTGCTCCGAAGTCACTGCCATCAGCAGTGCGGGCTGGCTGTCTGCCGAGGTGTCGATCTGGGTTGCGGTGGTGTTCATGGGTATCCTGGTGATTAAAAGATTGGGACTTGGATTGGAGCTTGGATCGGGATTGAGGCTTGCGTGACCGGGCGCCGCGATCCGCGCCCGCGTCCTGTTCAGTTCGCCTTGTGCAGCACGGCATCCAGCGCGGCGGTGTCGATGCTGGCCGCGCCAGGCGCAACCAGCCTTGCCATATAGGCCTGCACGAGCTGCTGCTGGCGTTGCTGGCGCATGGCCGCCACCAGCTGCGGCTTGATCTCGTCGAGCGTGGCAATGCGGCCAGCCTGCGTGTCCAGCAGCTTCATCACATGAAAGCCCGCGGCCGATTGCACCGGGTCGCTCACCTGGCCAACCTTGAGCCTGGCAACGGTGTCGCGCACTTCCGGCAGCATCTGCGCCAGCGGCAGCGCGCCGACCTCCCCGCCGCGTTCGGCACCGCGGGGATCCTGCGAGCGGCTCTTGGCGAGCGCCGCGAAATCGCCCTGCCGTGCCTGCGTGGCAAGCTTGCGGGCTTCGTCGCGCACCTTGGCCATGGCCGCGGCATCGCTGCCCTGGGTGGCCAGGAAGATCTGCGTCACGCGGTAGGTGGCGGGCACCTGGAAGTTCGCCTTGCCGTCTTCATAGGCCGCCTTCACCTCGGGCTCGGACGGATAGCCCGCCGGCAGCTGCGCGACCGACTCCAGGTAGGTCGAGGCGACGATCCGCGCGGAGATCTCGCGCATGGCGGCATCGACGCGCGCCTTTACCTCAGGCCGTTCCGCCCAGCCCTTGCCCTGTGCCTCGCGCAGCAGCGCTTCACTGGCCAGGCGCTGGCGCAGCCAGTTCTCGATGCCCGCGCGGTTGCTCCTGGCTGCGGCGCGGTCCGCTTCCGGCAGGCCCTGCAGCAGCCGCTCCACATCATCCTGGCCAACGGTGACCGAGCCGGCGCGCGCCACCACCGGACCGCTTGCCGTGGCGGGCTCCGCGGCCTGCACCGGCGCTGCGCTCAGCCACGAGGCCAGCAGGACGCCGATGGCCGCGCGCACGGGCGGCAGCATGGACTGGGCATGTGATTTCATTCGAATCATCTGTGTCTTACCTTTTTTCTCCGGGAGCGCGGGCGAACGCCTGCGCGGGCCGGCGGCATCGCCTTGCCCGCGCGCAGGCCCGCGCGCCTCATGACATCGCAGCAACATGACAAAACACTCACGCCCCAGCAACAGCAGGCTCGGCGCCACCGCCATACGCGGTCCGTTGCTGGCTTTGCGCGTCATGGGCGTGGCGCCTCTGCCGCGCCCGTGGTGCTCGTGACGCTCGTCGTGCTCGCCGCAGCATTGACATCGGCAGCCGCCTGCGCGGGTGCGTCGGCGGCTGCCGCGGCGCCGGCCGCGAAGCGCCCTTCATACAGCTTGTCGCCATACTCCTGCGCGATCTGCTCGAACTTCACCCGGCTCTGCGCCGCGAAGGGCTGGCGCGCGATCATCACCGTGCCCAGGTCCACCGTCTCGTAGGCGCGCAGGATCTCCTGGCCCACTGCGTAGAGCTTCGCGTTCTTGGCCTCGCACTGCGCCACGGTGGCATGCTGGGCCTTGGCCTCCAGGGCCAGGCGCTGGCGGTCCGCCTCGGCCGCGCGCGCGAGCTTGAGCAGTTCGTCATAGGCGTTGCGGTACTGTGCAATCTGCGTGCTCGCCTTCTCGGCAACCGCCTGTGCCTGCTGTTGCGCCTGCTGGTTCCTGTCACTCAGCCGCTCGCGCTCCTGGCGCTCGGCAGCGAGTTGGGCACGGGCGCGCTCCAGTTCCTTCTTCGCGTCGGCGTCCGCGCCGGATGGCGCGGCGCCGGCATGTGGCGCGCCGGCCTTGAGCGCGGCCAGTTCGTTCTGCGCCTGTTGCAGCTGCGTGGTGGTAACGCGCAACTGGGCGCGCAGGCGCTCTTCCATGGTCTGGGCCGGCTGGGCGTGAGCCGCTGCGCCGGCCATCATGAAGCTGGCGGCGAGCGCCAGTGGACGCCAGGCGCCGCGCAAGCGTGATGTGGATGACACGGTATCCCTCCTAGAAGCGCGTGTTGATCTCGACCTGCAAGATATCGATCGCCAGCGGCGGGCCATAGACCTCCTTGGTCGACGTCCAGCGGCCGGTCACCCACGTGTTCTTGTCGAGCGCGTACGAGCCGCCCACGTAGTAGCCGCGTGCGTTGGTGCCGCCCAGGTGGAAGGTCGAATCGTTGTAGCCGTCCGGCATGGCATCCGGCTCGATGCGCTTGTAGCCAAGCAGCATGTTCCAGTCGCCCCTGGCAAGCGTCACGGGCTTGCCCAGCGTGGCCTGGAACATATAGGCGTTGCCGCCGCTCTTGAAGTCCGCGCGGCTGGTGCCGCCGCTGCCGCCGAAGTTATTGACGATGCCGCCGTTTGCACGCGAGAACATGCCGCCCTCGTCGTAGGCCAGGTTGCGGATGTAGTTCGCATCCATGCGCAGGCCGAGGCTGCCCGCCACCTTGGTTTCCCAGCGGAAGTTCAGGTCCAGCAACTGGAACTTGGAGGCCAGGCCCACGTATTGCGGCTGCGGCGTGCCAGCCGGATCCAGCGGATTGAGCGCGATATTGCGCAACAGCATCAGCGTGTTGCCCTTCTGCATGAAGGCCGGGCGTGACCAGTCGGTGCTGCAGCCGTCGGCGCCGGCGTACAGCGCGCAAGGCTGCGACACCTGGCCGCTGACGTTGCGGAAGTCGTAGTACGCCAGCGCACCGCGCAGGCGGTTGTCGTTGTTGAGCTTCCAGCTCGCGCCGATCTGTGCGCCCAGCAGCCATTTCTTCTCGCTGCTCGCCTTGTTCTGGCTGCGGCTGGGGAAGCTGTCGGAGGAATACTCGAGCGGCACCAGGCCGAGCGTGCCGAACAGCGCGACGTCCCGGTTGGGCAACGCCTTGTCGAACTGGGCGGCCAGGCCGTCGAAGTTCAGGTCGTTCGAGAACAGCAGGTCGGACGACACGAACGGGTTGCCGAAGCGGCCGGCGGTGAGGTTGACCCATTCGGCCGGCTTGTACGACAGCCAGCCCTGGTCGAGCCACACGTTCTTCTTGGCCAGGCCGCCGCCCAGCGTCTGGTTGGTGGACACCGGGCTGTCGTCGTTGCCGGTGGCAATGCGGATGCCCGCGTGCGTGCTGTCGGAAATATCGGCCAGCACGCCGAACCTGGCGCGGGCACGCAGCAGGCTCACGCGGTTCTGCCGCGTGTTGACCAGCGGCGGCAGCGAGAGATTGGTGTTCGGGTTGACATCGAAGCCGCTGCCCTGGTTGATGGCCGCCCAGTCGATGGCGATATCGCTGTTGTTGCTGGAATAGAAGCGCGATTCGTCGCGCACGCGCACGTCGCCTTCGATGCGGATGCGCTTGGTCCACTCCGGCGTTTCGTTCGGTGCCGCCCAGCCTTCGGCCTGGGCTTGGGCCATGACCTGACCCTTGACCTCGTCGCGGATCTGGTCGCGCACGGTGTCGGAAATATAGGGCACGCGCACGTCGCCCGGCTCCACGCGCATGCCGCCGGCAGCGGTGGCCGATGCCGAGGCCAAGCGCTGCGCCTGCTGTTGCGCCATGGCTTCGGTCTGGGCCTGGGCAAGCAAGGCTTCGCCGGCATCTTTTTTCAGGGCGCCACTTTGCATCAGGCCACGGATCAGCTTGACCATGGTGCTATCGGCGGGTGCCGCGCTTTGCGCGTAGCCCGCGCCGCTTGCGCCGAGCAGCGCGATCGCCATGGCGGCGGCCAGCGCGTGGGTCTTGCGGGCCGGCTGCGCATGGCGCCGGGAGTTTGCTGGATGGTTCATCGGTTCGTTCACGAGAATGAGGTGGAATAGGTAGGGCATGCGGTAGGGCATGCGGTGAGGCATGCGGCGGCGGCCTGCAGGCCGCGTCACGGCCGGCGCCCCTTGATCGACATGCGCATCGGAAAGCGCAGCGACGCCGGCGGCCGTTCGTCGGCCCGGAAATCGCGCACCATGGCCAGCACGGCTTCATCGGTCTGCGCGTTGCCGGTGCCGCGCACCAGTTGCACACGCGTGGCGCGGCCGTCGGCGTCCAGCCACAGCTCGATGCGGATGTCCTCGAACGCCAGCTGCCGGGTGCGCTGGTCGCGCGCGAAAGCCTGCTGCAAGGCACCCGAGACGTAGCTCGCGTAAGACCGGCTGCCCAGCCCGCCGCCACCGCCGGTCATGCCGCCGCCGCGCCCGGCCTGGATGCCGAATGCATCCGTGCCGGCTTGCGCCGCGCCGTCGATCGTGACCGGGTCGCCGAGATCCTTCGACGGGCTTGGGGGTGCGTCGTCCTTTGGCGCTTCCTGCGGGTCCGCCGGCTTGGGCTCGGGCTCGACCACCTCCGGCTTGACCTTCTCCGGCACCGGCTCGGGCGGCTTCTCGGGCTCGGGAGGCGGCGGCGGCGGTGGCAGCACCAGCATCGGCGTGGCCGCCACCTCGCGCTTGGTGCTGGCCGTGTCGGACAGCAGGCGCCAGACCAGCACGGCCAGCCCGATGATGACCAGCGCGCCGATGATCAGCCCGCCCCAGCGGCGCCACAAGGCGATGGCGCGCTGCCGGGGAGGAGGAGTTGGATCACGATGTTTCACCCGACTCTCCTCACGCCGGCTTGCCGGTGACGAGGCCGATCTGGTTCAGGTCGATGCGCCTGAGCAGGTCCAGCACCTCCACCACCTTCGCGTACTGCACGGCGGCGTCGCCCCGCACGATCACGGGGAAATCCGGCGTGAGCGCCTTCTCCGTGCGCAAGCGCTCCTCCAGCTCAGGCAGCGTCACCGGATAAGCGTCGAGGAACACCTGGCCCGCGTTGTCGATCGTGATGGCCTTGGTCTTGGGCTTCTCCAGCGCAACCGACGAACTCGCCTTGGGCAGGTCCACCTTGATGCCCGGAATGCTGGCATTGCTGGTCAGGATGAAAATCACCAGCACCACCAGCAGCACGTCGACGAAGGGCGTGATGTTGATGCCGCCCGTGCGCTTCTTGGTGCCGAATTTGGCTGCGTATGCCATGGCCGCGCGCTCCCCTTAAGCCCGGTGCAGGGCGGCGGGGACGCGACGTCCCTCGCCCTGCTCTTCGGCCAGGCGCGTGGCGAACTCGTCCACGAACACCGCCATGTCGGCGCCGATCGAGTCCGAGCGCGAGGCGAGCCAGTTGTAGCCGAACAGCGCGGGAATCGCGACGCCCAGCCCGGCAGCGGTACACAGCAAGGCCGCGGCCATGCCCGGCGCCACCGAGTTGATATCCACCGCGCCGGCCATGGCCGCCACGACGAACACCAGCATGATCCCGATCACGGTGCCGAACAGGCCCACATACGGCGCGCCTTCGATGGTGGTCGACAGCCAGTTCATGCGCTTGGCCATGCGCTCGCTCTCGCGCACCATCACGCCATCCATGGCCGCGCGGATCGCGCTGATGGTCGCGTCGGAGACTGCGTTGAGGTCGTAGCCCATCTGATGGCGGCGGTGCAATTCTTCGACCGCCATTTCATACAAGCGCCACAGCGACGAATCCGCCTTGACGGCCTCGGGTACGCGGTTGCTCTTGGCCAGCTGGTCCAGCGGCGCGCCGGCCGCTTCGCGGAAATGCACCATGAATGCAGCGTTGGCGCGCGAGGTGGCGCCGTAGCTGCGGCCCTTGCTGATCATGATGGCCCACGACAGCGCCATCATGATGCCGAGCAGGCCCACCACGATCCAGGCGTCCAGCGGCATGGCGGCGAGGATGAAACCGAAATGGCTCTTGCCGGCCTGCTGCTCGTCCGCGCCGAACACGGCCAGGCGCGATTCAGCACCTTGCGATACGGCGTCGGCGAGGATCAGCGCATCCGGGCGCGCGACCTTGGACAAACGCACTTCATCGATGGCACCGGAAAACGGGCTCAGCGCGGTAGCCGCGGCCGGCGCGTTGGGCGCTGCCCCTGCCGCCGCGTCGGCACCGAGCGTGGCCGGCGTGTTCAGCGCCGGCAAGGCGGTTGCCAGCGATGCGGCAGGACGTCCACCGACATACAGCGACACGCTCTTGCCATCGGACTTGACTGCCAGGTGCGACCACTGCCCCGCCTGCACGGGCTGGCCGGGATTGCTGCGCTGGCCATTGACCTGCACGAACGGCACGCCCTGGTCGATGCCGATGACGAGTTCGCCAGCGCCATCGCGGCGCGCATAGACGACTTGCTGCGGGCCGAGCTTCTCGGGGCGTACCCAGGCGGAGAAGCCGAACGGCGCGCCGGCTGCCTGCGCCAGCGATGGGGACGACGGCAGCACCAGCGGGGCGGCGCCGAGCTGCGCGCCCTTGCCGATGACCGTGCCATCGACGCTCACCACGGCGGTCTGGCTGTGGTTGCCGTAAGCCGTGGTGTCGCGCGCCGGCACGCTGCCTTCGGCAAAGTGGTAGACCAGCGTGTAGTCGGGGTCGAAGGTCCGCTGGCCATTGCCCGATGCCGGCGCCTTGGCGTTGCCGTAGTACATCCACAACTGCTGCGGGCCGGCGGCCGAGACCGACGGGACGTCGATCCAGATCAGCGCGATGCCCAGGAGCGGATCGAACTGTTCGATCTGGTGGTTAAGCACGGTCTTGTCGTCGGCGGCGACAAAGCGCAGGTCGGCGCCGGTCTCGCTCACGCCTTCAAAGCTGAAGTTGCCGGTATGCAGGCGCAGCAGCACCGGGGTACGCCCGGCATCGCCGCCGATCGCGCCGGCCTTGGGGCCGGCGTCGATCGTGATCGGCTTGCGATAGGCCCAGTCGGGCTGCCACCAGGCATGGGCCAGGTCCGGCAGGAGTGTGCTCAGCAGCGTGAGCACGAGCAAAAGGATGCGTCGCATGACAGTGGTTCTCGGTTAGCTCGTCGGGAGTCGATGTATCAGGTTGGAAACGGCGCGCTGCACGCGCTCAGTAGCTGGCGGTGACGCTGAAGTTCACGCGCGGGTCGCCGCGCTGCGTGCGTGGCCCGTCCTTGAGCGGATAGCCCAGGTCCAGGCGCCCGGTGACCTTCTGGCCGAGGCGGAACGTGGTGCCCACACCTACCGAGGCGAGCGAGAAATTGCTGTTCTGCTCGGGCAACGGATCGCGCAGGCGGACCTGGCCGGCATCGGCAAACAGGTAAGCACGCCAGTTTTCAACCACGGAAGTGAAGAAGGCCAGCGGTGGCGTGCGCATTTCCACGGACCCGACCACGCCATAGTCTCCGGTGGACTCGGCGGACAGGTAGCCGCGCACCGAGTTCATGCCGCCGGCTGCGATCTGCTCGTTCGAGACCAGTGGGGAATCCGTGATCTGGGCAGCCAGGCGCCAACCCAGCTGCGCGTTGCCCGCGAAGGTGTAGGCGCCATTGGTATCGCCCTTGAGCACCATGAAGCTCGGCGACGCCTTGTAGCGCTTGTTGTCGAATTGCAGCGCGGTGCTGCCGTAGCCAAGGAAGCTGCGCGTGCCCGCGACCAGCGACAGGTTCAGGCCATAGGTGCCGCGCTCCGTCTGGCCGAAGCCCGAGTAGCCGAGCGTGATCGGCGCGTACTTGAGCGGGACCGTATTGCCGGTGCTGCCCAGGCGCGTCACCTCTTCGTTGTCCTTGAAGTCCACGCCCGCGCTGAATGCGTGCCACCACGCTCCGGTGTTCGGCACGGTGTAGGTGGCCTTCACGCCAACCGCATGGCCCTTGCCCAATACGTTCGTGCCGCCCGTCGTCGCGACGTTGCTGTCCGATTTGTAGCCAGAAGCCTCGAGGCCCCAGTTAGTGCCACGCAGCGGCGCCACATACGAGCCAGACCACACCTGGGTCTGGTTCAGGTCCTGCGGGGCGCCAAAGAAGCTGACCGAGGCGCTGTGCCCCAGCTGCCAAAGGTTGTCGTGGCCCAGCGAAGCCGTGGCCCGCAGTTGCTTGGTATCCGCGCTGTAGTCGTTGTTCAGGCCCACGCTCGCCCGCCACGGGCTGCTGTCCTCGACCTTGAGGTCAACGTCCATGGTGCCAGGCAGCGCGCCCTGCTTGACCAGCGGCATCACCTGCCGGTTCGCGGTCCGGTTCAAGGCAGTGAGCTCCGTCTGCGCCTGGTTGAAGTCCGGCACCGTGCCCGGCGCCAGCGCGGGCACCTGCTCGCGCACCTCTACCGGCGAGTTGTACTGCGCTCCCACCACACGCACTCGGCCCACCTTGGTCTCGCTCACCTGCAGAAAGACCACGCCGCCGACCGCCTGCTGCTCAGGCAGGTCCACGTACACCGACTGGAACCCCTTGGCCTGGTAGGCCGCCAGTAGCGCATCGCGCGCGCCCTCGATATCCTTCATCGTGCGCTTCGGCCCAAGGTAAGGCGTGACCGCGCGCTCGATCGCGCGCGCATCCAGCACCGTGTTCCCACGCACGATGTACTCGTTGATGTCGACGCGCCGTTGCGCATCGGCCTGCACGCCAGGCGTTGCCGCCTCGGTGGCAGCGGGGGCCTGCGCCATCGCGGTTCCCTGCGTCCCTAGTCCTAGCACCGCCAGACATAGCGCCCTCCAGCGCGCGGACGCATCGTTCTTGTTCTTGTCATGCATGTGTTTGCTCAATCCCTTGCGAAACAATTGCCGTCGTTCCCTTGCGCCGGCGCCTCGACCAGAGGCAAGTCGTAAGCGATCGCATCCGATGAGGCCATGATGAGCGGTCATCATTTCAGCGCCGCGTACGATTGGTTAGACGAACGGCCCGCGCGCCGAATGTCGTTTGTCACGAAAGCTTCATGTGCTGGCGCGGAGCATGGCGATGCGCCTCGACGGCGGCGATATCGCAGGGCAATTGCATGCCGCGCCACCCGGAATGGAGCGCTACACTTCAGGCATATCGTCAATGGCGTGGTTGGCAATCAATGAAGACGGAGCACGAAATGCGCGGATGGCTGAACGCTGTAGTGATTGCCGCAGGTAGCCTTGGCGCGGCCTGCCCGCTACTCGCTGCGGAGGTATCCCCACCAACCGGGGATGGCACGGCGCGCTGCGTCGAGGTCGAAGTCAATGGCATGCGGGCCCCATCGTTTCCTTGCCTGACGCAGAGACTAAGCCCCAAGCCCGCCCCCGGCCAGCCGCCCTCGGAGCGCAAGCTGGCGTCCGAGGCCATCGTGGAGCGTCCCTCCAACGCCCTGGGGCTGTTCAACTATTCGGCGACCAGCCACCGCATGGGCAACACCTTCGGCACATCGGTCACGCCGCAACGGCCATAGCCACGTTAGCGGCCGCAAGCTAGTTCATTCACCACGGATTCTTTAAAGGAAAAGACGTGCCATTCATCATCGCCGGCCTCGCCTTGATCGGTGCCCTCATCTACGGCGCGGTCCGCCTGTACGCCACGGTGGCCGCAGCCTATGGCGCGATCGCCGGAACCGCTGCCGTCTTGTTCTGCGCGGCGCTGCTCGTGGCATTCGTCGCAAGCCTTGTCCGCCGCTACCGCGCGATCCACGGCGTCAAGATCAAGGGCGAGCGCATCCTGTCGCTGGAGGGCGCGTGGGGGACGATGCGCGTGGATCCGGAACGCAAGCGTGGCGCGCTGGATGTCGACGGACAGCAGGCGAAGTTTATTTTTGCGGATATAGCGAGTGCCGCCGCGCTGGAGAACGGCACCGCATGGGTGCTTGCCTTGCGCCTTGAACACCAGGCGCAGGGCAGTTGGCAGATCCCGATGGCAAGCCGGAAGGAAGCGTTGCGCTGGGCGAAGATATTCGACCTGGCCGCCGTGCAGAAGCTATGAAGGCCTGGTGCTGCGCGGCTCGCCCGAGCGGCACGGACGGCAACGCCATCGGAGCGAACGCGCCTGCCTCGGTGCGGGCCTGAGCGGGCGCAATGCCGCCTTGCGTGTTCAGGCGCTGAACGCAATGCACTTCCGCTAGCAAGCCCCCCCCCCTTTCGGAACTCGTCGCCTGCAACAGCAATACATGGGCTCAACCACAGGCGCGCGGCAAAAAATGATCACTGGAATTCTGCAAGCCTGACGGCTACGCTGATAGGCGGACCGTTGCGCCAGGTGAGCGCGCGAGGGTCGTCGGCTTTACATCGACTTTGATTGGAAGGAGTCATCCATGAAGATCGCTATCGCAGTGGCAATTGCAGTTCTCCTGCCGGGTACCGTCTACGCCGCAGGCCCCGCAAATCCAGCGGATCGCTACGACTACAACATGCGTAGCACCAACAAGGACGGCTATGTGCCGGACCCTCAGCGCACGACCAATAAAGACGGCTACGTACCCGACGCCGAACGCGCTACCAACAAGGACGGCTACGTGCCAGACACCGCAAAGGCCAACGACAAGTTTGACCCGTACACCCAGGGTGCCAACCAGAACACGGCCTCGGCGCTCACCGACTCAAAGGCTTCTACCAAGAAGCCTGCTGGCAAGGCGCCAAGCCAGAAGAAATCGCCCACTGCCGGCATGGACAAATAGCGCGGCCTGCTTAGCCAAAGTCCGACGCGGCGACAAGGGTGCAATAAAGCGGCGATAAGGCGGCTGTATAGCTGCAATGCAGCGGTGGCCGGGCCACGATTCGCAAGTCCGCGCAAACGCCGCGGCAAAGAAAAAGCCCCGCAGGAATCTGCGGGGCTTTTTCAACAATGGTGGGCCTCCCGTGAGTCGAACACGGCACCAACGGATTATGAGTCCGCTGCTCTAACCAGGCATGAGCTAGAGGCCCTGGAAAGTCAGACCGGCATGATACCGATCAACTGCCTTCAAGGAAACTCTTTAGCTTATCGGAGCGGCTCGGGTGACGCAGCTTGCGCAATGCCTTGGCTTCTATTTGACGGATCCGCTCGCGGGTGACGTCGAACTGCTTGCCAACTTCTTCCAGCGTGTGGTCCGTGCTCATCTCGATGCCGAAACGCATGCGCAGCACCTTGGCTTCGCGCGGCGTGAGCGAATCCAGCACGTCCTTGACGACGTCGCGCATGGAGCCGTGCAGCGCCGCTTCGGCCGGGGCCAGCGTGTTGGTGTCTTCGATGAAGTCGCCAAGATGGGAGTCGTCGTCGTCACCGATCGGCGTTTCCATGGAGATCGGTTCCTTCGCGATCTTCATGATCTTGCGGATCTTGTCTTCCGGCATCTCCATCTTCTCGGCCAGCGTTGCCGGATCCGGCTCGTTGCCGGTTTCCTGCAGTATCTGGCGCGAGATGCGGTTCATCTTGTTGATCGTTTCGATCATGTGCACCGGGATACGGATGGTGCGCGCCTGATCGGCGATCGAGCGGGTGATGGCCTGGCGGATCCACCACGTCGCGTAGGTCGAGAACTTGTAGCCGCGGCGGTATTCGAACTTGTCCACCGCCTTCATCAGGCCGATATTGCCTTCCTGGATCAGGTCGAGGAACTGCAGGCCGCGGTTGGTGTACTTCTTGGCGATCGAGATCACCAGGCGCAGGTTGGCCTCGGTCATCTCGCGCTTGGCTTCGCGGGCGCGCTTCTCGCCCTCGCTCATCTTGCGGTTGACTTCCTTGAGCTCCTTGAGCGGCAGCACCACGCGCATCTGCAGGTCGATCAGCTTTTGCTGCAGCTCGCGCACGGCCGGCACATTACGTTCGACGATGGTGCTGTACGGCTTGCCGTCTTTGATAATCGTGTCGATCCACTCGAGGTTGGTCTCATTGCCCGGGAAACGGGCGACGAAATCCGCACGCGGCATGCCACACTTGTCCACCACGATCTTCAGGATGGAGCGCTCGAGCTTGCGCACCTCGTCCACCTGACCACGCAGCGTGTCGCACAGGCGCTCGACGTTGCGGGCAGTGAAACGGATGCTCATCAGCTCGTTCAGGATGGCTTCCTGGGCCTTGACGTAGGACTTGGACTTGTAGCCTTCCTTCTCGAACGAGCGGCGCATCTTGTCGAACTGCTCGGCGATCACGCGGAATTTTTCCAGCGCGGCCAGCTTCAGTTCTTCGAGCTGGCGTGCCGAGGCAGCCAGGCCGCCAGCATCCTCATCCTCGTCTTCGTCCGATTCCTCGCCGTCAGACTCCAGCTCGTCTTCCTCGGCAGCCGCCACCACGGCCGGAGCCGGCGGGGCCACGGGCACGTCCGCGGCGTTCGGGTCGATCAGGCCGTCGACGAACTCGTCGATCTTGATTTCATCGCTGGCAACGCGCTCGGCCAGGGCCAGGATCTCGGAGATCGTGACCGGGCAGGCGGAGATCGCCATCACCATGTCTTTCAGGCCGGCCTCGATGCGCTTGGCGATCTCAATTTCACCTTCGCGCGTCAGCAGCTCCACCGTGCCCATCTCGCGCATGTACATGCGCACGGGGTCGGTGGTGCGGCCGAACTCCGAGTCAACGGTTGAAAGTGCTGCCTCAGCCTCTTCCTCAGCTTCTTCCTCGCTGGTGGCCGACGGTGCGTTGTCGTTGAGCAGCAGCGTTTCGGCGTCCGGCGCTTGTTCGTAGACGGCAATGCCGATGTCGTTGAGCGTGGCGACCAGCGTGTCGATCGTTTCCGAATCGACCATGTCGTCCGGCAGGTGATCGTTGATTTCCGCGTACGTCAGGTAGCCGCGCGACTTGCCGAGCTTGATCAGCGCCTTGAGCTTCTGGCGGCGTACTTCCAGTTCTTCCTCGGTACCCTGCTGCGTCGAGGCGAACTCCTTGAGCAGAGCCTTTTCCTTGGCCTTGCGGTCGCGAGCCTTTTGCTTGTCGCTCTTGGGCGCGGCAGTCGGCGTTGCTGCCGCGGGGATCTCGTCTTCGTAAAGCTCTTCAGTCACGTCGTCTGGTGTGCTGTCGTCGCGCTGCGCTCCGGCCTTGGGCTTGCGGCCACGCTTCTTCGGCTCCGGCTTGACTGCCGGAGCGGCGGGACGCTCGGATGCAACGGGGGCGGAAGTTGTGGCATTCGGCGTGGCCTCGGGCTCGGCGGCGCCTGGCTTGGCGTCTCCGGTCTTGGCGCTGGTCGCTGCCGCTTTCTTGCTCTCGACTTCGGTATTCTGCTGTTTCGCCACGGTAATACTCTTGCCTTTCACAGGTACAGATGCGGCGTTCTTGCCGCTTGTATTGGCGCTATCGCCGCTCTCGTGTGCCGAAGTCGAGGGCTTCAGGTTTTCGGATAGGTGGATCCCGGTGGAAGTGGACGCTGCGGGCGCCTTGGCGCTCAGAGCTGTCTTGGCAGGCACAGGCTGGGCTGGCGCCTTGACTGACGCAGCTGTCTTCGCAGCCGCCGTTGTTTTCACGGACGCCTTGCCGCTCCCCGACTGGGGAGTTTTAGTGGAAACCTTTTCGGTTGCTTTGGCCTTTGCCATTGGCACGCTCACTTTCACCAGAAGGGGAGAGAAAGATCTCGCTATCCAAACCGGCTATTGTAGCACTAGCAATTAGCCGGCTTCCTAACAGGTGAGGTTTTCACCTGAAAAATCAAGGCTTAAGCGTAGCCAGGCCGCGCCAAACCTTCACTTATTTGTCACCACCCACCTTGCCCGACCTACCGGACGGTCAATAGGATTCAGCCCGATTCAACCCAACTGCCGACGGCGATTGATCTCGCTGACCAGCCATCGCATGCGGCTCTTGCCTTGCTCATCCGCGGTGCCCATGATCACCGACTGCTGGAGCATGTCGAGCTCGCGGCGCAACGGCCCCGCCAGCAGCTTGGCGATGGCGGTATCGAACTCCTGCTCGGCAGGCTCCTCATCGATCTCTTCGCGCAGTACCGCGGCGCGCACATTGGCGTAGACCTCGGCGTACGGCGACTGCGCGAGATGCTCGCTAAAGGCCGCGAAGTTCACCTCGCCCCGCAACTCGTCGCACGCTGACACCAGATGCGCCAGCACTTCGGCATCGGCCTGCTCGTCTTCCAGCAGCAGGGCCCGGCTATCGGCGTCGAGCCGGCTCGACAGCTGCGGGTAGCGCATCAGCAACTGCAGCACCCGCTGCTCCAGCCCGGTGGGGGCCTGGCGCTTGGTGCGCGGCCGCGGCTGGGCAAAACGCCCGACCCGTGCCGGGTCGCTCGCCAGCCCGCAGACGGCTTCGATTTCGGCCGGCGTGGTGCCGGTGGCATCGGCCAGCTCGCGCACGATCTGCAGCCGCAGGCCGCCTGCGGGCATGGACTGCAGCAGCGGCTTGGCCTCGTACTGGGCGCGGGCGCGCCCTTCGGCCTGACGCAGCTCCTGCCCCTCCGACACCACCTGCAGCAAGAAGCGCGACAGCGGCATGGCATCGCGCACCTGCGCGGCAAACGCGTCGGTGCCCTGCTCGCGCACATAGCTGTCCGGGTCGTGCTCGGCGGGCAGGAACAGGAAGCGGATGGTCTTGTTGTCCGCCACGTACGGCAGGCAGGCCTCCAGGGCCCGGCGCGCCGCGCGGCGCCCGGCGGCGTCGCCGTCGAACGAGAACACCACGGCATCGGTCTGGCGCAACAGCTTTTGCACATGCACCGCCGTGCAGGCCGTGCCCAGCGTGGCCACGGCGTTGGCAAAGCCCAGTTGCGCCAGGGCCACCACGTCCATATAGCCTTCGACCACCAAAACATAGCCGGTTTCCCGGATCGCATGGCGGGCCTCGAACAGGCCATACAGCTCGGTGCCTTTGCTGAACAGGGGCGTTTCCGGCGAATTCAGGTACTTGGGCTCGCCCTGCCCCATCACCCGCCCGCCAAAGCCGATCACCTGGCCCTTGGTGCTGCGGATGGGAAACATGATGCGGTCCCGGAAACGGTCGTAGCGCCGCGGCTTGCCGTCGGCGTCGCGCTTCTCGGCGCTTTCGATCATCAGGCCGGCTTCCACCAGCGGCCCGGCGATCGCATCGTCGCGGTAATTGCCGAACACCGGCTCCAGCCCCTGCCAGTCGTCCGGGGCATAGCCCAGGCCAAACTGCGCCGCGATCTCGCCGGTCAGGCCGCGGCTCTTGAGGTACTGGATCGCCTGCGGCGCGCTGCGCAACTGCTTGCGGTAGAACTCGGTCGCGCGGGTCATGGCATCGGACAGCGCCAGCGAGCGCGCCTGCACTTCGGCACGCTGGGCCGGCGCCAGCCGGTCACGCTCCTCGGGCACGGACAGGCCGACCGATTGCGCCAACTCGCGTACTGCATCGGGGTAGGATTGCCCCGAGTATTCCATCAGGAAGCCGATGGCCGAGCCATGCGCCGCGCAACCAAAGCAGTGATAGAACTGCTTGGTCGGCGAGACCGTGAACGACGGCGACTTCTCGTTGTGAAAGGGGCAGAGCCCCATGAAGTTGGCGCCGCCCTTCTTCAACTGCACGTACTTGCCCACCACATCGACTATGTCGACACGGTTGAGCAGGTCCTGAATGAAGGATTGCGGAATCACCCGGCTTGTCGTCCTATGGCCGAACTGCCCGTGGAACCGGGCAGCGGCGATATCTGGTTCATGAAGTGCGTGACCGGCACTGCGCTTTCCGGCCTCTTAACACTACATTGTAGTGCAGACGCAACGGATTGCAGCCAGCGCCGGCGAGGGGTGCCTGGCAAAAAGTGCCTTTAGCTGTACTCCGCAGCCTCCCGCCGCCAAGTGCCAGCTAGCGCCCCGCCCCGGTCAACGCCCCGCCAGCGCAGCCTTGACCAGACCGGAGACGGCGGTCATGTCGGCACGGCCGGCCAGTTTGGCCTTGAGCACGGCCATGACCTTGCCCATGTCCTGCGGGCCGGTGGCGCCGGTTTCCGTGACCGCGGCCTGCACTTCGGCGGCCACTTCCGCATCCGACAGGGCCGCCGGCATGTAGACCTTGAGCACTTCGATTTCCGCGCTCTCCTTGTCAGCCAGGTCGGTGCGGCCGGCCTGGGTGAACTGGGAGATGGAGTCCTTGCGCTGCTTGATCAGCTTTTCGATCACGGCCTGCACGGCGGTGTCGTCGAGCTCGATGCGCTCATCCACTTCCCGTTGCTTGATGGCGGCCAGCAGCAGGCGGATGGTGCCGAGGCGCTCGGTCTCGCGGGCACGCATGGCGGCCTTCATGTCTTCGGTTACACGGGCTTTGAGGGACATCGCATTATTCCAGGAAAGTGAGGGCGGGACGGTGCCGGCCGGGCGCAACGCCGGCCGTCGGGCCGCCAATGCAAAAACCCGCCGGAGCGTTGCCCACAGCGGGTTTTGATGCGGAACGCGAAGGGTACGCTCAGTACATCTTCTTCGGCAGCATCAGGCTGCGGATGCGCTTGTAGTGGCGCTTTTCGGCGGCAGCCTTCTTGCGCTTGCGCTCCGCCGTCGGCTTTTCGTAAAACTCGCGAGCCCGCAATTCAGTCAGCAAGCCGTTTTTCTCGATGGTGCGCTTGAAACGACGCATGGCAACTTCAAACGGCTCGTTTTCTTTAAGGTGGATCGTGGTCATTTTGCTGAAATAAGTAGCAGCTGTTAGCGGTTTTACGAAAGCTACAAGTGTAGCACAGGCGCTGTCAAGCCCGTATGGCGGTTTTTTTGCCGCCATATTGCTTACGACACTCAGGCCGTCCCCGCCACCATGGCCCTTGCGTTCTCGGCCACCGCCTGCCCGGCGGCCACGCCGGATGCCCAGGCCCACTGGAAGTTATAGCCGCCCAGCCACCCGGTGACGTCGACCACCTCGCCGATGAAATACAGGTTGGGCACGGTGCGCGCCATCATGGTCGCCGACGACAGCGCGCGCGTGTCCACGCCGCCGAGCGTGACCTCCGCCTTGCGGTAGCCCTCGGTGCCCGCCGGCACCAGTTGCCAGCTGTTGAGCGCCGCGCCGAGCCGGCGCAGTGCCTTATCCGGCATATCGTGCAGCGGCTGCGCGCCGTTCAGGCCCGCTGCCGCGCACCAGGCGTCGGCCAGACGGGCCGGCAGGCGCTCGGCGAGCAGGTTGGCCAGGTGCTTGCGGCTGCCACCCTTTTGCTCGAGCAGCCACTCACTGGCGTCGTTGCCGTCGAACAGGTCGATGGTGATCGGCGTGCCAGGGCGCCAGAAACTGGAAATCTGCAGCACGGCCGGGCCGGACAGGCCGCGATGGGTCCACAGCAAGTCCTCGCGGAAGGCGCCGGCCGTCTTGCCGCTTCCCGTCGCAATGTCCACCTCCATCGACACGCCGGCCAACGGCACGAACGGCGCCCAGCCCTGCCCGTCGAACGTCAGCGGCACCAGCGCCGGGCGCGTCTCGACAACGCCCAGCCCGAACTGGCGGGCAATGCGGTAGCCGATGTCGGTGGCGCCGATCTTGGGGATGGACAGGCCGCCTGTGGCCACCACCAGCGCGCCGGCCCGCACCGGCCCGCTTGCCGTCATCAGCAGGAAATCGTCGCCCTCGCGCCTGACCTCGTCCACGCCGCAGCCGGTGCGCCAGTGCACGTTGCCCTCGCCGCATTCGGCACGCAGCATCTCGATCACCTGCTCGGCGCTGTCGTTGCAGAAGAGTTGGCCGCGGTGTTTCTCGTGCCAGTCGATCTCATGCTTGCGCATCAGCGCGAGAAAATCCTGCGGCGTGTAGCGAGCGAGCGCGGAACGACAGAAGTGCGGATTAGCTGACAAGAAATTGGCCGGCCCCGCCTGCAGGTTGGTGAAATTGCAGCGTCCGCCACCGGAGATGCGGATTTTCTCCGCCACCTTGGTGGCGTGGTCGATCAGCACCACGCTGGCGCCCCCCTGCCCCGCCACAGCGGCGCACATCATGCCGGCGGCCCCGGCGCCAAGCACCGCCACGTCGAAGCGCCCTGCGCGCGCGCCGGCCTGGCCGGCCTCTGTGGTCTGCTTGCTGCCCATGTCTGTCTTGCCCAATGAATGCCTGATTAGTGCCCGCGGAAGAAGCGCCGATTGTAGCGAAAAGCATGGCCAGCGCCGCTGTGCTACCCTGCTGGCCTCATGCCCGGCTGCCGGCCCGATGGTCGTCAGCCCGCTCCAACCCCTTGATTTGCCGGCCTCGCTTGATGCCGGCCTTGCCTCTCCCATGCTTGTCCTCGGCATCGAATCCTCCTGCGACGAAACCGGCCTCGCGCTCTACGACACGCAATCCGGCCTGCTCGCCCACGCCCTGCATTCGCAGATCGCCATGCACCGCGACTACGGCGGCGTCGTGCCTGAACTCGCCTCGCGCGACCATATCCGCCGCGTGCTGCCGCTGTTGCAGCAGGTGCTTGACGAAGCCGGCCGCACCCGCGCCGACATCAACGCGATTGCCTTCACCCAAGGCCCCGGCCTGGCCGGCGCGCTGCTGGTGGGTGCGTCGGTGGCCAACGCCCTGGGCTTCGCACTGAACGTGCCGATGCTGGGCGTGCACCATCTCGAAGGCCACCTGCTGTCGCCGCTGCTGACAGCCAATCCGCCGCCATTCCCGTTCGTTGCCTTGCTGGTTTCGGGCGGGCACACGCAGTTGATGGAAGTGCGCGGCATCGGTGATTACGCCTTGCTGGGCGAGACCCTGGACGATGCCGCCGGAGAAGCGTTCGACAAGACCGCCAAGCTGCTCGGCCTGAGCTACCCGGGCGGCCCGGAAGTCTCGCGGCTGGCTGAATTCGGCGTGCCCGGCACATACGCCCTGCCGCGTCCGATGCTGCATTCGGGCACCCTCGATTTCTCCTTCGCCGGCCTGAAAACCGCCGTGCTCACGCAAACCCGCAAGCTGGGCAATGTGTGCGAGCAGGACCGGGCCAACCTGGCGCGCTCCTTTGTCGATGCCATCGTCGACGTGCTGGCCGCCAAGTCGATGGCCGCGCTCAAGCAGACCGGCCACCGGCGCCTGGTGGTGGCCGGCGGCGTGGGCGCCAACCGGCAGCTGCGCGAGCGGCTGAACCAGCTTGGCGCGCAGAAGAAGATCGAGGTCTACTATCCGGACCTGGCCTTCTGCACGGACAACGGCGCCATGATCGCCTTCGCCGGCGCCATGCGCCTGCAAGCCGCGCCGGAGCTGGCCAAGCGCGACTACGGCTACGGCGTGACGCCGCGCTGGGAGCTGTCGGACATCCGGCTGCCGGAGCGCCCCGCCGCCTGAAGCGAACGCCTCGATGCAGTAAAAAAGCCACCTCACGGTGGCTTTTTTACTGAGGCACAGCGGGCTTACTGCGCGCGCTTGTCGCGCTCGATCACGGCGTAGGCGCTGTGATTGTGGATGGACTCGAAGTTCTCGGCCTCCAGCACATAGGCCACGATGCGATCGTCCGCATTCAGCCGCATGGCGATATCGCGCACCAGGTCCTCGACGAACTTGGGGTTCTCGTAAGCGCGCTCGGTGACAAACTTCTCGTCCGGGCGCTTGAGCAGGCCCCACAACTCGCACGAGGCTTCTTCTTCGGCCATGCGCACCAGCGCCTCGACCGGCAGGTCGGCCGCCAGCTCGACGTTCATGGTGATGTGCGAGCGCTGGTTGTGCGCGCCGTACTGCGAGATCTTCTTCGAGCACGGGCACAGGCTGGTGACCGGAACCAGGGCTTTCAGGAAGACCTTGGTGGCGCCGTTGCGCACTTCGCCGATCAGCGTGACTTCATAGTCCATCAACGATTGCACGCCGGATACCGGCGCGGTCTTGTTGATGAAATACGGGAAGGTCACTTCGATGCGGCCAGCCTCGGCTTCCAGCTTGAGCAGCATCTTGTCGAGCAGCGTGCGGAAGCTCGCCAGTTCCAGCGGCTCGCGTTCTTCTTCCAGCAAAGCGACGAAACGCGACATGTGCGTGCCCTTCTGGTCGGCAGGCAGATGCACGTCGAGATTGAAGGTGCCGACGGTGGCCAGTACGCCGGCCGGCGTCTTCAGCGACAGGGGGTAACGCACGCCCTTCACGCCAACCCGCTGGATGGGGATCTGGCGGGTATCGAGGCTCGACTGCACGTCGGGCATCACAAAGGCGGGATTGATGTCATTCATATCGATCAGGTTTCCTCTACGGTCGCGGCATTTTTCGCAGTCAACCTTGCCGCGCAACGAGTGTGAAACCGCGGGGATGGCAAAGCCGATGGCTTCCCGCAGCTGCGAACACAGAACCTTGGATTCTAAGGGAATTTGCCTTTGACTGCCCACGAGCGGGACGATACCCGTACGGGGAGCACGGGTGATGGCATCGGGAAACCATCAGGAAAACCGGCGCGCCCGCAAGCCGCGGGCGCGCCGTTGGCTCAGGCCGCGCGGGTGGCGACGGCAGGCTGGGCCAGGTTGAAGCGCTCGCGCACCGATTGCTCGATGCCCTTGGCATCCAGCCCGCACTGCGACAGCAGGAAGGCCGGGTCGCCATGATCGACGAAGCGGTCAGGCAGGCCGAGCTGCAGCACCGGCATGGCGATACCGGCGGCAGCCAGCGCTTCGAGCACCGCGCTGCCTGCGCCGCCCATCACACAGCCTTCTTCAACGGTGACGAGGTAGTCATGCTCGCTCGCGAGCTTCTTCACCAGTTCTTCGTCGAGCGGCTTGACAAAGCGCATGTTGGCCACCGAGGCGTCGAGCGCCTCGGCCGCACCCAGCGCCGGATGCAGCATCGAGCCGAATGCCAGGAAGGCCACGCGCTGGCCGGCGCGCGCGCCGCCCGTACGGCGCATCTCGCCCTTGCCCACCGGCAGCGCGGTGAGCGCGGCCCCGGTCGCCACACCGGTGCCGGCGCCGCGCGGGTAACGCACGGCGGTCGGGCAATCCTGCTGGTACGCGGTGGTCAGCAGCTGGCGGCATTCGTTCTCGTCGGCCGGCGTCATCACCATCATGTTGGGGATGCAACGCAGGAACGCGATATCGTAGGCACCTGCGTGGGTAGCGCCGTCGGCGCCGACCAGGCCGGCGCGGTCGAGTGCGAACACCACCGGCAGATTCTGCAGCGCCACGTCGTGGATCAGCTGGTCATAGCCGCGCTGCAGGAACGTGGAGTAGATCGCCAGCACGGGCTTGAGCCCTTCGCAGGCCAGCCCGCCGGCGAACGTCACGGCATGCTGCTCCGCGATGCCCACGTCGTAGTAGCGGCTGGGGAAGCGCTTCTCGAACTCGACCATGCCGGAGCCTTCGCGCATGGCCGGCGTCACCGCCACCAGCTTGGGGTCGGCGGCGGCCATGTCGCACAGCCATTCGCCGAACACCTGCGTGTAGGTCTTGCGGGCGGGCTTGGTCGACGGGCGGATGCCTTCGGCCGGGTTGAACTTGCCGGGACCGTGGTACAGGATCGGGTCGGCCTCGGCCAGCTTGTAGCCCTGGCCCTTCTTGGTAACCACGTGCAGGAACTGCGGGCCGCCGCCTTCGAGGGCGCGCTGGCGGATGTTCTGCAGCGTCGGCACCAGCGATTCGAGATCATGGCCGTCGATCGGGCCGATGTAGTTGAAGCCGAACTCCTCGAACAGCGTCGCCGGCACCATCATGCCCTTGGCATGTTCCTCGAAGCGCTTGGCGAACTCGAGCACCGGCGGGGCAACCGACAGCACGCGCTCGATGCCCTTCTTGGTGGCCGCGTAGAACTTGCCGCTCATCAGCCGCGCGAGGTGGCTGTTGAGCGCGCCCACCGGCGGCGAGATCGACATGTCGTTGTCGTTGAGCACCACCAGCAGCGGCAGGTCCTTGTAGACACCGGCGTTGTTCATGGCCTCGAAGGCCATGCCGGCGGTCATCGCGCCGTCACCGATCACGGCGATGGAAACGCGCTTCTCGCCCAGCGTGCGGGCGCCCAGCGCCATGCCCAGCGCAGCCGAGATGGAGGTGGAGGAATGCGCGGTGCCGAAGGTGTCGTACTCGCTCTCCGAGCGGCGCGGGAAGCCCGAGATGCCGCCCCACTGGCGCAGCGAATGCATGCGGTCGCGGCGACCGGTCAGGATCTTGTGCGGATAGCTTTGGTGCCCCACGTCCCAGACGACGCGGTCGTCCGGTGTATTGAACACATAGTGCAGGGCAATGGTCAGCTCGACCGTGCCCAGGTTGGACGACAGGTGGCCGCCGGTTTGCGACACCGATTCGAGCACGTAGGCGCGGAGTTCGTCAGCCAGTGTCTTGAGCTGGCGGCGGTCCAGCCTGCGAAGGGCTGCGGGGTCGTCAATAGTTTTGAGCAGTGCGTAGGTCATGATGTCCGTTCGGCGGCCGGATTCTTGTGCCCGGTTGTCGGTTTTTCCTGCGTATCCATTCAATTCGAGCGCAGCACGATGAGATCGGCCAGTTCGCCCAGGCGTCGGGCGCGCGCGCCGAACACCGCCAGCGCTTCGTGCGCCGTGGCCCGAAGCTGCTGCGCCAACTGGCGTGCAGGCTCGAGCCCCATCAGCGACACGTAGGTCGGCTTGTCGTTTGCGGCGTCCTTGCCGGCGGTCTTGCCCAGCGTGGCGGTATCCGCGGTCACGTCGAGGATATCGTCCACCACCTGGAACGCCAGGCCCACGGCTGCGGCGTAGCGGTCAAGCGCGGCCAGGCCGGCTTCGTCCACGGCACCGCAGCAGGCGCCCATGCGCACGCTGGCGCGCAGCAACGCACCGGTCTTCATGCGATGCATGCCTTCCAGTTCTTCCAGCGACATGGCCAGGCCGACATGCTGCAGGTCGATCGCCTGCCCGCCTGCCATGCCCACCGAGCCGGAGGCCCGGGCCAGTTCCGCTACCAGGCGCAGGCGCGCGGCAGCATCGAGCGAGGCCAGCAAGGCCGATTCGGCCAGCACCACGAAGGCCTGGGTCTGCAGCGCGTCGCCCACCAGCAGCGCCGTCGCTTCATCGTAGGCCTTGTGCACGGTGGGACGGCCACGACGCAAATCGTCATCGTCCATGCAGGGCATATCGTCATGCACCAGCGAGTACGCGTGGATCATCTCCACCGCGCTGGCTGCCGCGTCGCAGGCCTCGGGGGCAGCGCCCGCCACTTCACCCGCCGCGTGCACCAGCAAGGGGCGAACCCGCTTGCCACCGCCGAGCACAGCATACCGCATGGCTTCGTGCAGCGTGCAAGGCACTGTTTGCGCAGCCGGCAGCCCGGCGTCGAGCGCGGCCTCGGTCCTGGCGCCCGTGGCGCGCATCCAGGCAGCGAAATCGCCGGCTTCGGTAGCTTCGGTAGTTTGATGCGATTCGCTCATTCCAGGTCTCCGGCGTCGGCGGCCATGGGCTTGAGCACATCGCCCTCCAGCACTTTAACCTGTTGTTCCACGCGTTCGAGCATCTGCTGGCAGTACCTGACCAGTTCGGCCCCGCGCTTGTACGCGGCCAAAGAATCTTCCAGCGGCAAGGCGCCGCCCTCCATGCTGGCTACCAGTGCCTCCAGTTCGGCCATGGCGGCCTCGTAGGAGGCGGGCGGCGCGGAGGCGGACCGCTGGTCGGTCGCGGCCGGATCGGCCTGGGCCGGGGAGCTCGTAGTCTTTGGCATTGCGGACATTGAATCTGGGGAAGCTGGGATTTTACGCCAAAGCGGGACATTGCCCGCATCCCATGCAACAAGGGGCATGGACAGCGTTGCCGGAAAGTGACTTGTGCGCTTGGGTCGTCTTTCCGAATGCGCCCCGAACGACACCTCCATGACGACCCGGGTCGACTTTTTCGCTAAAAAGGCTAAATAATCAGTCCCTTAACTTTTTCGCTCGGGTACAATCCGCGGTTCGTCAGCGCGATCTCCATCTGTCGGTCCAGAAGCGGGCCAGGGCGCGGCTGACTGTCTTTCCCATATCGATTTCTTTTTCGATGGTTGGGTTGTTCACTGCTTTCGCCTGTCATAGGGAGTGGGGATAATGTCCAATCTCAGCACCGCGCTGAAACTGGTGCCGGCTGATACGCAGTTGCCCGTAAACGTCTACATCGACGAGGCACTGCATCAACAAGAACTGGAACTGCTGTTCAAGAAGGGCCCGGGCTATGTCGGCCACGAACTGATGATCCCCGAAGCGGGCGATTTTCAGGCACTGGCCGCCGAGGACGAGGGCCGCATCCTGGTACGGAATGCCGACGGGATCGAGCTCATGTCCAATGTCTGCCGCCATCGGCAGGCCATCATGCTCAATGGCCGCGGCAATGCGAAGAACATTGTCTGCCCCTTGCACCGCTGGACCTACGACCTGAAGGGCGAACTGCTCGGCGCGCCGCATTTCGCCGAGCGTCCGTGCGTCCATCTGAACCGCTCGCCGCTACAGAACTGGAACGGCCTGCTGTTCGAGGGCCAGCGCGACGTTCGGGCCGACCTGGCACGCCTGGGCGTGGCCGAAGACCTGAACTTCGAAGGCTACCTGCTCGACCACGTCGAGATCCACGAGTGCAACTACAACTGGAAGACCTTTATCGAGGTGTATCTGGAGGACTACCACGTCGTGCCGTTCCACCCGGGCCTCGGGAGCTTTGTCTCCTGCGACGACCTGAGCTGGGAGTTCGGCGACTGGCACAGCGTCCAGACCGTTGGGTTGCACGCGGGCCTGAAGCGCCCGGGCAGCCCCACGTACCAGAAGTGGCATGAGGCCGTGCTGCGCTTCAACAACGGCGTGCTGCCCAAGTACGGCGCGATCTGGCTCACCTACTACCCCAACATCATGGTGGAGTGGTATCCGAACGTGCTGGTGGTCTCCACCCTGCACCCGCTCGGGCCGAACAAGACGCGCAACGTCGTGGAGTTCTACTACCCCGAGGAAATCGCGCTGTTCGAGCGCGAGTTCGTCGAGGCCGAGCGCGCCGCCTACATGGAAACCTGCATCGAGGACGACGAGATCGCCGAGCGCATGGATGCCGGGCGCCGGGCGCTGGCCAAACGCGGCGTCAGCGAGACCGGCCCGTACCAGTCGCCCATGGAGGACGGTATGCAGCACTTTCATGAATGGTATCGCCGCGCCATGTCCTTTACGGACTGACCCGCCAGCCAAGGCCCAGCGGGCCACGGCATCGACAGCGCAGCGCAGCGACGAAGCAAGCAAGCAAAACGGACCGCCCAGGCGGTCCGTTTTGCCTTTGGTGCGGTGCACACTCGCTGATACAATCGCCGCTCCCGGTGTGCGCCCGGCGCCTCGCCGCCTGCCATGCCGGCCATCCGCCCCATGCGGAGCCTTTCGCGATCCAGTTCCCCGCCCCCGCCAGGAGCCGTTTCGCGCGCTGTCCATTCTTCCTTTCGCCCCACCATGCAATCGCTCTGGATGCTGTTCGCCGCCTTCGCCTTCTCGTTAATGGGGGTGGGCGTCAAGCTGGCATCCGAGATCTATGCCACGGGCGAGATCGTGTTCTACCGCAGCCTGATCGGCGTGGCCATCATGTGGACGGTGCTGGCTTCATCCGGCACGTCGGTGCGCACACCGCACATGGCCATGCATATCAAGCGCAGCTTGTTCGGCGTGACCGCCCTGCTGCTGTGGTTCACCTCGATCACCATGCTGCCGCTGGCCACGGCAATGACCCTGAATTACATGTCGCCGGTCTGGATCGCGCTGATCCTGGGCGCCGGCGCGGCCTTGACCGGCACCGGCGGCGCGGACCGCAAGCTGATCGGCGCCATCCTGATGTCGTTCGGCGGCGTCATCTGCTTGTTGCAGCCTTCCGTCGGCCATAACCAGCTCACCGGCGGCCTGATCGGCCTGATCTCCGGCATGTTCACCGCGCTGGCCTATGTCGAAGTGCGCCAGCTCGGTCAGCTGGGCGAGCCCGAAGGCCGCATCGTGTTCTATTTCTCGGCAGTCGGGATGGTGGTAGGCCTGGCGTGGATGCTGTACACCGGCCCGAGCACCCACACCTGGCGCGGCGCGGGCCTGCTGCTGGCCATCGGCATCCTGGCCACGCTCGGCCAGACCGCGATGACGCGCGCCTACAAGCGCGGCAACACGCTGCTCACCGCCAACCTGCAATACGCCGGCATCGTGTTCTCCAGCCTGTGGGGCATGATTGTCTGGCGCGACCAGCTCAACTGGCTGTCTTGGGTTGGCATGGCACTCATCATTGCCAGCGGCATCGCCACCACGTTGACGCGGGCGCGCGAAGGCTCCAACCGGCAGCCAACCGCCGATACCCCGGTCAAGTCGGCCGAGGCGGAAGTGCACCCCGAGGTGTAGGATCTGGGGTGGCGGAGCGTGCTCACCCCGCCGCCCGCGCCCGCCTGTGCCGTTGCAGCGCGACTATCCCAATCCAAGGTTACGCCATGTTCACCACCCTGATCTCCAGCCAGGACCTGCGCGCGCTGCGCGACGACGGCAGCCGCCACAGCGTCCTGATCGACTGCAGTTTCGACCTGGCCAACGCGGCCGCCGGACGCGAGGCCTATCACCTGGGCCATCTTCCCGGCGCCTTCTACCTGCACCTGGACAACGAACTGTCCGGCGAGAAGACCGGCACCAACGGCCGGCACCCGCTGCCGGACCCGAACACGCTGAGCGCGCGCCTGCGCGTGCTGGGCGTAGACGAAGACACCCAGGTCATTGCCTACGACGCGCAGGGCGGCATGTACGCAGCGCGCGCCTGGTGGCTGTTGCGCTGGCTGGGCCACAGCGCGGTGGCCGTGCTGGATGGCGGCAAGAATGCGTGGGTGGCGGCAGGCCTGCCGCTCGAGTCGGGCAGCACGCCAGAGCCCCAAACCCCGGGCAACCTGACGCGCAAGGCCTCGCTGGTCGCCATGGTGGATACCGATGCCGTGCTGGCGAACCTGGCAAACCCGACCCGGCTGGTGGTGGACGCCCGTGCGGCAGACCGCTTCCGTGGCGAGAACGAAACGCTGGACCCGGTGGGTGGGCATATCCCCGGCGCGGCCAACCGCTTCTTCAAGGACAACCTGGAGGGAAACGGCAGTTTCAAGCCGGCTAGCGCGTTGCGCCAGGAGTTCGGGCAAGTGCTGGGCAGCAAGCCGGCCAGCGAGGCGATCATGCAGTGCGGCTCGGGCGTGACCGCCTGCCACAACCTGCTGGCACTGGAGGTGGCCGGCATGCCGGGCGCCGCGCTCTATCCGGGCTCGTGGAGCGAGTGGTGCGCCGACCCGGCGCGGCCAGTGGCAAGCGGGTCCTGATGGCGGGCGGCGCAAGCCGCCCGGGCCAGCTTATCTGGCGGCAGCCGCCACGCCATGTGCATGGCCATGGCCATGCACTTCGTGCACGCCATTGGTGATGAAGAAGATGGCGCAGATCCCGGTGGCGACGAGCACGACCTGGATGATCGATTCGCGCCAGCGCGGCTTGCGCTGCATCTGCGGCATCAGGTCGCTTACGGCGATATAGACGAAGCTGCTTGAAGCAATCACCAGCACGTAGGGAATCCAGCCGCTCATCTGGTCGAGCAGGTAATACCCCACCACGCCGCCGGCGATGGCCGCCAGGCTGGACAGCAGGTTAAAGGCAAAGGCACGCGCCTTCGAGAACCCGGCATTGAGCAGCACGATGAAATCGCCCACCTCCTGCGGGATCTCGTGCGCGGCGATGGCCAGCGCGGTAACCAGGCCAATATGCGGATCCGCCAGGAAGGCCGCGGCGATCACGATGCCGTCGGCGAAATTGTGGAAGGTATCGCCCACCAGGATGGTCATGCCGCTACGGCCAGCCTCCTCTCGGTCATGGCCGTGGTGATGGTGGTGCCCATCGCCCTCGTGATGATGCGAGTGGCGCAGCAGCGCGACTTTCTCCAGCAGGAAGAAGCCGAGCAGGCCGGCCAGCAAGGTGCCGAACAAGGCACGCGGATCAGCACCGGACTCGAACGCCTCGGGCAGGGAATGCAGCAGCGCCGTGGCCAGCAGCACCCCCACCGAGAAACTCACCATGCGCTCGACCACGCGGGAAGCCACGGTCAGCGACAACAGCGCCGCGCCAAAGATACTGCCCACCCCCGAGATGGTGGCGGCAAGCAGGATGTAGACAAGCGTGGAATCGATGATGGGCTCCTGGGATCGGCATTCCGCTCTTGGAGAGCAGCATCGACCTCAAACGCAACACTGTTGCAAGAAACGAAGCCCGCATTGTACGTAGATTGCAGCCGGTTTTGCAAATCCCGCGGCACAAGCCGTGGCCGGCGGCGCCGGGCCACGGCTGCAAACGTGCGCTAGGGCGGGCCGCGCCTCAAACCCCGTGCTGCTTGAACCACGCCAGGCAGCGCTGCCAGCCGTCCTTGGCATCGGCTTCCCGGTAACTCGGACGGTAGTCCGCGTTGAAGGCATGGCCGGATTCCGGGTAGACCACGAAGGTGGAAGCCTTGGCAAAGGGGTCGCCCGATACCGCCAGCGCTGCCTTCATCTTCTCGACCTGCTCCTGCGTGATGCCGGTGTCCTTGCCGCCATACAGGCCTAGCACCGGCACCTTGAGCTGGCCGGCCAGGTCAATCGGGTTGCGTGGCTTGATCGGGGTTGGCTCGCCCACCAGCTGGCCATACCAGGCCACGCCGGCCTTGATCTGCTGGCTATGCGCGGCGTACAGCCAGGTAATGCGCCCGCCCCAGCAAAAACCGGTGATGGCGAGCCGGCTGGTATCGCCGCCGTTGCCCTTGGCCCAAGCCACGGCAGCATCGAGATCGCCCATCACCTGCTCGTCGGGCACCTTGGAAATGAGCTTCGCCTGCAGCTCCTGGATGGTGCCGAAGCTGCTCGGGTCGCCCTGGCGCGCGAACAGCTCCGGCGCGATGGCGAGATAGCCCAGCTTGGCAAAGCGCCGGCAGATGTCGGCAATGTGCTCATGCACGCCGAAGATCTCGCTCACCACCAGCACCACCGGCAGGTTGGTCTTGCCTTCCGGCTGGGCGCGGTACGCCGGCATGTTGAAGCCGCCCGAGGGAATCGTCACCTCGCCGGCGGCAAGGCCTGCGAAATCGGTCTTGATGGCCTGTGCCATCACGGGCAAGGCTGCTGCGGCAAAAGCCGAACCCAGCGCCGTCTTGACGAAGGCGCGGCGGTCAAAGGACTGGCTGGGTACGAGGCTTTCAACTTCTGGCTTCAGCATGCGGTCTCCTGTCTGGCATGGATGGCGAATCTGGATGGACAGCGCACGGGGTGGCACCGCCGCCGTGGCGAGATCCGATTCTAAGCAAACATGGAGTTCAGCGCACGCAGCCGGCAAGCGGGGCGATTCGCAGTCCGATTCGCCCCGCACCGGCCCGTGTCAGTGCAGCTTGACGCGCGGGCTGGTCTTGCTGCGCAGCCAGTGGGTCACGGTATCCAGCCCCATGCCCACGGCGCCGTGCAACGCCATGACGTGCATGCGGTACAGGGAGCTGTACATCACGCGCGCCATCAACCCTTCGATAAACATGGAACCGCCGATCAGGCCGCCCATCAGGCTGCCGACCGCGCTGAAATGCCCCAGCGACACCAGCGAGCCCAGGTCCTTGAACCCGAACGACGGCAGCGGCTTGCCGGCCAGGCGCGCGCGCAGCGCGCCGTAGAGGAACGTGGCCTGCTGGTGCGCGGCCTGGGCCCGCGGCGGCACCGCGCCCTGCTTCTCGGGCCAGGGGCAGCTGGCGCAGTCGCCAAAGGCAAAGATATCGGGATCGGCCTCGCTTTGCAGCGTGGGCTTGACGATGATCTGGCCCATGCGGCTGACCGGCAGGCCAAGGGTGGACAGCACCGCCGGCGCGGTAATGCCGGCGGCCCACACCGTCAGGTCGGCGTCGATGCGCTTGCCGCTGGCGGTCAGCACCGCGTCCTCGGTGACTTCGGTCACGCGCTCGGCGGTGAGCACTTCGATATCGAGCTTGTGCAGCAGCTTGGTGGTTTCGGTGGCCACGCGCTCGGACAGCGCGGGCAGGATGCGCGGGCCGGCCTCGACCACGTGGATGCGCACATCGCGGCGCGGATCGAGCTGATGCAGCCCGTAAGCGCTGAGCACGTGCGCGGTATTACGCAACTCGGCAGAGAGCTCGACACCGGTGGCGCCGGCACCGATGATGGCAACGTCCACGCGCGGGCGGCCGTCCTCGCCGATGCGCCCGCGCCCGTTCTGGGCGCGCACGCAGGCCGAGATCAGCTTGCGGCGGAAGCGCTCCGCCTGGTCCACGGTGTCGAGCGCGATGGCGTTCTCGGCAGCGCCGGGCACGCCGAAGAAATGCGTGACGCAGCCAATCGCCAGCACCAGCGTGTCATAGGAAAGATCGCGGGCGGGCAAGAGCTCCGTGCCGTCGAGGTCGACACAGGCCGCCACCGAGATGGTCTTGCGGCCCCGGTCGATGCCGGTCAGCTCGCCTTGCTGGAATTCGAAGTGATGCCAGCGGGCCTGTGCCACGTATTCGAGTTGATGGGTGTGGGGATCCATGCTGCCGGCGGCAACTTCATGCAGCAGCGGTTTCCAGATATGCGTGGGGGAGCGGTCCACCAGTACCACCTGCGCGGCCCCGCCCTTGCCGAGCTTGTCGCCCAGCCGCGTGACCAGCTCGAGCCCGCCTGCTCCTCCTCCGACTACGATGATGCGATGCGCCCTTCCCTCTGTGCTCATGATCTACCCAGTGTCGTCGATATTCTTTTGCGGGGCCTGACGCAAGCCAGTGACCTCGGCGTTTCATCAGTCTGCTGCACAGCAGCACAACTGGCAAGACGCCATTCACCGATTCAGCGGTCGCTTCAATCGAAACCAGGATGCAGGAATACCGGGACGGGTGCAATCCCGGGGCGGCCCCGAAAGCCGTCCCGCGAGCTTAGTGCGCCTCCTCCCAGTTGCTGCCGCTGCCAACCTCGGCCACCAGCGGCACACGCAGTTCAGCCACGTTGCACATCAGTTCCGGCAGCTTCACCTTGACCAGTTCCAGCTCGGCCTGCGGGACTTCCAGCACGAGTTCATCGTGCACCTGCATGACCTGGCGCGTGCCCAGGCCGTCGCGTTCCAGCCAGTCCTGCACCGCGATCATCGACAGCTTGATCAGGTCGGCGGCCGTGCCCTGCATCGGCGCGTTGATGGCGGCGCGCTCGGCGCCCTGGCGGCGCGGGCCATTGCCGCCATTGATATCCGGCAGCCACAGGCGGCGGCCGAACACGGTCTCGACGAAGCCCTGCTCGCGCGCGGTCTGGCGCGTTTCTTCCATGTACCGCGCCACACCGGGATAGCGCATGAAATAGCGGTCGATGTAGTGCTTGGCAGCCTCGCGCTCGATGCCGAGGTTGCCGGCCAGGCCGAAAGCGCTCATGCCGTAGATCAGGCCGAAGTTGATGACCTTGGCATAGCGGCGCTGCTCGCTGCTGACGGCATCCGGCGCCACGCCGAAGATCTCCGCGGCGGTGGCGCGGTGCACGTCCTCGCCCTCGGCGAAGGAGCGCATCAGGTTCTCGTCGCCAGAGATATGGGCCATGATGCGCAACTCGATCTGCGAGTAGTCGGCCGACACGATCACGTTGCCCGGCCCGGCGATAAAGGCCTCGCGGATGCGCCGCCCTTCCTCGGTGCGCACCGGGATGTTCTGCAGGTTGGGCTCGGTGGAAGCCAGCCGGCCGGTCACCGCGGTGGTCTGCCCGTAGCTGGTATGCACGCGGCCGGTGGCCGGGTTGACCATCTTGGGCAGCTTGTCGGTGTAGGTGGACTTGAGCTTGGCCAGGCCGCGGTAGTCCAGCAGCAGCTTGGGCAGCGGGTAATCCTCGGCCAGCTTCTGCAACACCTCTTCGTCAGTGGACGGCGCGCCGCTGGCGGTCTTCTTGACCACCGGCAGCTTCATCTGGCCGAACAGGATCTCGCCGATCTGCTTGGGCGAGCCCAGGTTGAACGGCTGGCCCGCAGCCTCGTACGCGGCCTGCTCCAGCGTCAGCATGCGCTGGCCGAGCTGCGTGCTTTGCGCGCCCAGGCGCTCGGCGTCGATCAGCACGCCGTTGCGCTCGATCTTCTGCAGCACCACCGAGACCGGCATCTCGATCTTCTCGTAGACGTAATGCACCCCCGGCAACGCCTCGACCTGCGGGTACATGTTGCGATGCAGGCGCAGCGTGACGTCGGCATCCTCGGCCGCGTACTCCGTGGCGCGCGCGATGTCGATCTGGTCAAAGCCGATCTGGCTCGCGCCCTTGCCGCACACTTCCTCGTAGCTGATGGTCTTCAGGCCGAGCAGGCGCTCGGCCAGGCTGTCCATGCCATGATTGCGGTGGGACGCCAGCACGTAGCTCTGCAGCATGGTGTCGTGCACGATGCCGCGCAGGCTGACGCCGTGATTGGCAAAGACATGGGAATCGTACTTCAGGTTCTGGCCGACCTTGCCGCGCGACGGGTCTTCGAGCCAGGCGCGCATGCGCGCCAGCACGGCCTCGCGCGTGAGCTGGCCATAGGCTTCCAGGCCCACGACATCCGGGCCGCGGTGCGCCACCGGGATATAGCAGGCTTCGCCCGGCTCGATCGACAGCGAGATGCCGACCAGCTGGGCCTGCAGCGGCTCCAGCGAGGTGGTCTCGGTATCGATGGACACCAGCGGCGCGGTTTCGATGCGCCGCATCCAGGCCTCCAGCGCCGCCTCGGTGGCCACGGTTTCGTAGCGGATCTGGGCCGGGGCCGGGGCGCTGTCGAACAGGCCGCCCTGGGCCGGACCCGCGTCGGCTCCCGCCGCGGCACCGCCGGCCGCGGGCGGCGCCGCGCTTGCGCGTGCCTGGGCGCGCGGGTTGGGCAGGCTTTCGCCGGTGGCCTCGCGCAGCCAGGTCTTGAAGCCATAGCGCGCAAAGAAGTCAATCAGCTTGTCCTTGTCCTCGCTGCCACCCTCGAGCCGGTGGAAGTCGGCCAACGAACTCGTCAGGTCGCAATCGGTCTTGACCGTCACCAGCTCGCGCGCCTTGGGCAGCCACGCCAGCGTGTTGCGCAGGTTCTCGCCCACCACGCCCTTGATGCCGGGGGCATTGGCCATGACATCGTCGAGCGTGCCGTACTCGGTCAGCCATTTGACCGCGGTCTTGGGGCCCACCTTGGGCACGCCGGGCACGTTGTCCACGGCGTCGCCAATCAGCGAGAGATAGTCGACGATGCGCGCCGGCGGCACGCCGAACTTGGCGGCCACGCCGGGCGGGTCGAGGATTTCGCCGCTCATGGTGTTGACCAGCGTGACATGGCCGTCGACCAGCTGCGCCAGGTCCTTGTCACCCGTGGAGACCACCGTGCGCATGCCTTCGGCGGTGGCCCGGCGCGCCAGCGTGCCGATCACGTCGTCCGCCTCCACGCCTTCCACCACCACGATGGGCCAGCCCAGCGCACGCACCGCTTCGTGGATCGGCTCGATCTGCTTGGCCAGGTCCTCGGGCATCGACGGGCGATGCTCCTTGTAGGCCGGGTACAGGTCGTCGCGGAAGGTCTTACCCTTGGCGTCGAACACGCAGGCGCTATACTCTGCCGGGAAATCGCTGCGCAGCTTGCGCAGCATATTGATCATGCCGTAGATTGCCCCTGTGGGCAGGCCCTCTGCGTTCCTCAGGTCCGGCAGAGCGTGATACGCACGATACAGATAGCTCGACCCATCGACGAGCAAGAGTGTTTTTGGACTATCCGACATTCCCATGGACTCAAAATTGACTGGTGCCGCCGCAGGCGGTGCGAACGCCGCCCCCCCTTCCGACGCAGCCGGCGCCGATAATCCGGCGGCGGCCCTCAAGCAGGCCGCGCAAGGCGGTATTACCACCGCGGCCGATATGGACGTGAACGTGACGGTCGGCGCCGCTGCCGATGGCCCGGGAGATACGTCTCCCGCCGCCGGCATCCGCGCCAACCCACGCAAGATGATTCCCAGCCTGCGTGCGCTGGCCGACGAAGACCGCGCGACAGCAAAGAAGGCGCGCGCTTCGTGGCAAATGTTCACGATTATGGCAGAGTTCATCGAGGCGACCGAGTACCTTTCCGAGATCCGCCCGGCGGTTTCGATCTACGGCAGCGCGCGCCTGCGCGAGGATTCGCCTTACTACCAGCGCACCATCGAGATCGCCCGCCTGTTCTCCGACGCTGGCTTCGCGGTGATCTCGGGCGGCGGCCCTGGCATCATGGAGGCAGCCAACAAGGGCGCCCACGCGGGCAAGTCGGCCAGCGTGGGCCTGAACATCGAGCTTCCGCACGAGCAGCAAGGCAATCCCTACCAGGACATCGCCATGCGCTTTCGCCACTTCTTCACGCGCAAGGTCACCTTCGTCAAGAATTCGGACGCCTTTATCGTGATGCCGGGCGGTTTCGGCACGCTGGATGAGCTGGCCGAAGTGCTGACGCTGGTGCAGACCGGCAAGTCCCGCGCCGTGCCGGTGGTGCTGTTCGGCAGCCGCTTCTGGAAGGGCCTGCTTGACTGGTTCCGCTTCACGCTGCTGCCGATGGGCCTGATCGCCGAGCACGACCTCGACCTGATGAAGATCGTGGACGAGCCGCACGAAGTGCTCGAAGCGGTGTATGAGTACTACGAGCAGCGCGGCGGCGACAACCCGATTCCTCCCAAGGAAGAGATGTTCTACCTGTAAGCCAGGCAGGACAAGCCCGCCAGGCGGCTTCCGGGCGCGCCGCCCGCCCCGCAAAGGTGCCCGTCGGGTCACCGCGGGGGCCCGGCGCGGGCAGGAATTGCTAGAATGGAAGCCTGACACACTGCCAAAGCCCGGCGCCGCCGGGCTGCAGCGCCATTTGTGGCGCAGCATGCCCCCGGCCTGCTGCACCGCGCAGGAGCCTTCAATGACCTCCCCCTCACTCCTGGCCACCGCCCGCGCGCAAGCGCCGGAGCCGCTTGGAGCCCCCCGTCCGGCCGCCCTGCGCGCGCTGGCTTTTGCGGCATTGGTGGCGCTTGGCGCCCCGGCCGCGGTGATGGCGCAGCCGGCCGAGCAGGCAGGCGGCGCGCTGACCCAGCAAGAGCTGAACCAGATCAATGACCGGCCGATCACCTCGCCGGCCAAGACCCAGCTGAACCAGCCGCGCGAACCGAGCTTCCAGCTCAATGAGCGGGATGGCACCCAGATCCGGGAATACAAGAACAAAGGCCAGGCCACCGATATCGAGGTCAAGTCCGGCATGGGCACCAAATACCAGATGAGCAAGCCGGAAGACAGCTCGCCAAAGATCCGGGACCACGACACGAACCGCGTACCATCGGTCAAAGTGCTGCAATTCTGAGCATCGGCGTGCCGGGTTTTAGCACCCCGGCTCCCGGGTCCTGGGTTTCGCTTTCTGCTTCTCGTTTTCTGTTTTCCGATTTCACACGACCCCGCCAGATGATCACGGCGGGGCCGCGCCGGCGCTTCCGGCATCCATGCCGCGAAAGCCAAGCTCTGCTTGCGCCCGCCACCATCCGTTTCGATTCACACAAAAAGTATGGCCGTATTCACCACGGTCTCGCCGGACGAGATCGCCAGTTGGCTCCTTGATTACAACCTGGGCGAAATGCGCGACTTGCGCGGCATTGCCTCGGGCATCGAGAACAGTAATTTCTTCCTGACCATGGAGCAGGACGGCGTCACGCGCGAGTACGTGCTGACCATCTTCGAGCGCCTGACGTTCGAGCAACTGCCGTACTACCTGCACCTGATGGCCCACCTGGCCGCGCACGACATCCGCGTGCCGGCGCCCATCCCGGGCCGCGACGGCGAGATCCTGCGGGCGCTCAAGGGCAAGCCGGCGACCATCGTCACGCGCCTGCCGGGCGGCTCGCAGCTGGCGCCAGGCGTGGGGCAGTGCGCGCAAGTCGGCGACATGCTCGCCCGCATGCACCTTGCCGGCCAGAGCTATCCGCGCCAGCAGCCCAATCTGCGCAGCCTGCCGTGGTGGCAGCAAACAGAAGGCGAGATCCTGCCCTTCCTGGATGCCGGCCAGCAAGCGTTGTTGCGCGAGGAACTGGCCCACCAGACCGCTTTCTTCGGCGGCGCGGACTACGCGGCGCTGCCCGGCGGCCCTTGCCATTGCGACCTGTTCCGTGACAACGCGCTGTTCGAGGACGGCCCCGCCGGGCAGGAGAAACTGGGCGGCTTCTTCGATTTCTACTTCGCCGGCAACGACAAGTGGCTGTTCGACCTGGCCGTCACCGTCAACGATTGGTGCATCGACCTGGCCAGCGGCGCGCTCGACGCCGACCGTGGCCAGGCCTTGCTGCGGGCTTATCATGCCGTGAGGCCGCTGGGCCCCATCGAGGCGCGGCACTGGCGCGACATGCTGCGCGCCGGCGCACTGCGCTTCTGGATTTCCCGCCTGTGGGACTTCTACCTGCCACGCGAGGCCGACATGCTGCAACCGCATGACCCGACCCACTTTGAACGCATCCTGCGCCGGCGCATCGAAGCTGCCGCGCTGCCCTGGACCTGACCGTCATGCAATTACTGGAAGTCTCCGCCAAGGAAGGTTATGTCTGGTTCCGCCAGGGTGTCTGGCTGTTCCGCAAGAACCCGCTCGCCTTCCTGATGCTGTTGTTTGTCTACCTGATCGCGGCGCAACTGGCCGTGTTCGTGCCGTTGATCGGCATCATCGCGCTGCTGGTGGTCACCCCGGGCCTGTCGGTCGGCATCATGACCGCCTGCCGCGAGGTGATCCTGAACAAGCGCGTGCTGCCGACCGTATTACTGGCGGGATTTCGCGGCAACGGCAAGCAGGCAAGCCGCAACCTGCTGGTGCTGGGCGGCATCTATGCAGGCCTGGTCTTCGTGTTGAGCCTCATCGCGGGCAGCCTGGTGGACATCAGCACGCTGGTGCCGATCCTGCTCAAGGAAGAAGCGCCGTCGGCGGAATCCGTGCGGCAGCTTTACTTCGCGCTGATGATCGGGGCCGCGTTGTATACGCCGATTGCCATGCTGTTCTGGTTTGCGCCGCTGCTCACCGCGTGGCACAACGTGCCGCCGGTCAAGGCACTATTCTTCAGCTGGACCGCGTGCTGGCGCAACCGTGGCGCGTTCCTGGCCTATGGCGTGGTGTTCGCGGTCCTGCTGGTGGCGGTACCGTTCTTCCTGGAGGCGTTGTTCGGCGCATTGGGGGCTGAAGCGGTGCTGTCCTTCCTGGTCACGCCGTACTCGCTGCTGATGCTGGCGATCATGTATTGCTCGTTCTACGCCACCTACCGCGGCTGCTTCAATGTCGTGCCGGAAGAAGCCGCCGGCAGGCCGGACCTGGCCGCCTGAAGGCTGGTCACGCGGCTCGCAGGCCGAACAGCCGGGCCGCGTTTCGGTCCGGCGCCTCGCACAGCGGGCCCAGCCACTCCCACACCTTGCGCTGCAGGCCGGCATAGCCGGCCTCGGCCTCGTGATTGGTCCAGGGCCAGTCCGATCCCCATAGCAAGCCTTGCTCGCCCAGGCAGTGGTGCCAGCCAGCCACCACGCCGGCCAGGTCCGCCGCCACGCGATACGGCGCGCTCAGCTTGACGTAGACCTCCCTTTGCCCGCGCCAGTGCGCGGCGCAAGCCAGCATCGGCGCGTCTGCCTGCGCGCCGGGCGCGGGCTTGCCGAAATGATCCAGCACCAGCGCGATCGGCACCGCCGGCAACCAGGCCCGCAGCTCGTTGAGCCGGCCCGGATCGGTGTGCAGCTCCAGGTGCCAGCCCAGCGCGTGGGCCGCCTCCAGCAGCGCGGGCCAGCGCGCATCGCGCCATGATGCGTCGTCGTGCCGCCCCACCATATTCCAGCGCAGGCCGCGCACGCCCAGGCCGTGCAACCGCGCCAGCTCGCCAGCGGATGCCTCCGGGCCCACTACGCAAACACCGCGCAGCGCGGGCGAAGCCGCCAGCGCTGCTTCCAGCTCGCTGTTGTCGCAGCCGAAAAAACTTGGCTGCACCACCACGCCCGCGCGCACGCCATGCGCCCCGGAGATGGCTTGCCACTGCGCCAGGCTTGCGCCGTAGGCGGGCCGGTAGCGCGCCCCGCCCACGGCGGGGGCATTGGCGGAAAACACGTGGAAATGGGAATCGATCTGGAACATGTTCTGACCCAAGGAACGGCGCATGCCGCCATGAATGGTAGCGCCGGTTGACACCTGCGCCCCTCCATTCTATGCTCTAGTCCTATAGATGACTAGAGCCACCGCTCTCCCCGCAAAGGCACCGCCGCCGGGGCACGCATGGAGACACGAATGCCAGACCGTTCCGCCCTGCCCGAACCGACGGGAGCCGGCCTCGACGCCACGCCAGCCAGCCTGGCGGCACCGCGCTGGGCCCGCATCGCGACCGCGCTCAAGGGCCGCATCCTGGCCGGCGAATGGGCTTCCGGCACCGCCATTGCGGCCGAGAGCGCACTGGCCGAGCACTACGGCGTGGCGCTGGGCACCATGCGCGCCGCCATCCAGGCGCTGGTGGACGAAGGCTTGCTGGAGCGCGTGCATGGCCGCGGCACCTTTGTGCGCGGCGCGCTGACCGGCGCCACCATGGCGCGGTTCTTCCGCTTTGGCGACGCCGGCTCGGAGATTCCCGAGTCGCGCATCGTGTCGCTGCGCACGCTGGCGGCGCCAGCGGATGTCGCCATGCAGCTTGGCCTGGCTGCGGGCACGCCGGTGCTGCGCGTACTGCGCCAGCGCGGCTGGGAAGGCCAGGTCCGCCTGCTCGAGACCATCTGGCTGCCGGCGCCGCTGTTCGGCGCGCTGGCCGCGCTCAAGCCGGCCGAGTTCGCGCCCCTGCTCTACCCGATGTATGCCGAGCGCTGCGGCGTCACGGTCGGCCGCGCCGTCGACGACCTGCGCTTCACCCGGCTTGGCGCGCGCGAGGCTGCTCAACTGAGCCTGCCAGAAGGCCATCCCGCGCTGGCGGTCAGCCGCGTGGCGTTTGACCTGGCTGGCCGGCGCGTGGAGTTCCGCCAGACGCTGGGCAATGCCGACGATTTCCACTATCGCGCCGAGGTTCGCTGAACCCGCGCCGAACCCGCGCGCCACGCCACCGCAAGCGCGGCCCGGCGCAGCACCCAGACCTACACACTCCGAGGAGACCCATGCGATTCCCGATCCGTCTTTGCGCCACCGCCCTGTGCTGGCTCGCCGCCGGCACCAGCAGTCTTGCGCACGCACAGGCCTGGCCCGCGGCCAAGCCCATCCGGCTGGTAGTCACCTACGCGCCCGGCGGCGGCGCCGACACCATGGCCCGCATGATCTCGCCGCGCCTGGGCCAGGAACTGGGCCAGACCATCGTGGTGGACAACCGTCCCGGCGCGGGCGGCCAGATCGGCACGGACCTGGTCGCCAAGTCAGCGCCGGACGGCTATACGGTGCTGCTCGACGCCGCCTCGTTTGCCGCCAACCCCTCGCTCTACAAGCGGCTGCCCTACGACCCGGTCAAGTCCTTCATCCCGGTCTCGGTGCTGGCGCTGTATCCCAACATGCTGGTCGTGAACCCGCGGTTCCCGGCCAAGACCACGCAGGAGCTGGTCGCGATGGCACGCGCCAAGCCTGGCAGCATTGCCTATGCGTCCTCGGGCAATGGCTCGGCCCAGCACCTGGCGGGCGCGCTGTTCGCGCAGCGCATGAAACTGGACCTGCTGCACGTGCCGTACAAGGGCGGCGGCCCGGCCATGGCCGATGTGATTGCCGGGCAGGTGCCGGTGTTCTTCGCCAACACGGCGTCGGGCCTGCAGCATGTGCGCGCGGGCAAGCTGCGCGTGCTCGGCGTGACCGGCGCCAGGCGCACGGCCATCCTGCCGGACACGCCGACGCTGGCCGAGGCAGGCGTGCCGCACTATGAAGTCTACGAGTGGAATGGCGTGTTCTTGCCGGCGGGCACGCCGCCGGAGATCGTCAAGCGCCTGTCGGATGCGATCCGCAAGGTCATCAACCTGCCGGAGAATCGCGAGCGCGTGACCAGCCTGGGCGGGGAAATCGTGGCCGGCACGCCCGCCGAGGCGGCGAAATTCGTCCAGGCCCAGACCACCGAATGGGCCAAGGTGATCAAGGAAGGCAACATCCAGCTGGACTAAACCCCATCCCGCTCGCTGCCTGGCCGCCAGCCCGCCCGCTCAGTCGATCGGGTCCAGCTTGGCGACCGACAGCACCAGCCATTTGGCGCCGTGGCGCTTGAACTTGATGTTCGCGCGGGCGGCATCGCCCTCGCCTTCGAGCCCGGCGATCACGCCTTCGCCAAACTTGTTGTGGAACACGCTCTGGCCGATACGCAAACCGGAGCCGGCCTGGCGCTTGGCATCCGCATAGCCGTTGCCGGTGTCCATGCCGCCGGTAGGCTGGGTGCCCGAATAGGGAACGTCCTCGGCCTTCTTGAACCAGTCGCGGCCCCAGCCGCCCTCGTTCTGCTGGCGGCGCTGCGAACCGCCGCCGCCATAGGCCTGCGCAGGCGGCATCAGCCACTTGAGCGATTCCTCGGGCAGCTCCTCGAAGAAGCGCGAGCGCACGTGGTAGCGCATCTGCCCATGCAGCACGCGGCTTTGCGCGAACGAGAGATAGAGCCGCTCGCGCGCGCGCGTGATGGCCACGTACATCAGGCGGCGCTCTTCCTCCAGCCCGTCGGCCTCGGTGGCGCTGTTCTCGTGCGGGAACAGCCCTTCTTCCAGCCCGGTGATGAAGACCGCATTGAACTCCAGCCCCTTGGCGGCATGCACCGTCATCATCTGCACGGCGTCCTGGCCCGCCTGCGCCTGGTTGTCGCCGGCTTCCAGCGAGGCATGGGTGAGAAAGGCCACCAGCGGGGTCATCACCACCGGCAGCGCCTCGGGATCCAGCACCTGCTGGGCCTGGTCGCCCTCGGCCAGCGCGGGCAGCGGCTGCGCGCCATCGCGCCCGACCGGAATCGCACTGGCCAGTGCGTCCAGCCCAAAGCCTTCCTCCGTCACGAACGCCTGCGCCGCCGTCACCAGTTCCTGCAAGTTCTCGATGCGGTCCTGGCCTTCCTTTTCCGCGCGGTAGTGCGTGATCAGGCCGCTGGTGTTGGTCACGTACTCGACTGTTTCCGGCAGCGTCATGCGGCGCGTCTCGGCGCGCATCTGCTCGATCAGCCGCACAAAGGCGCCCAGCGTGCTGCCGGCCTTGCCAGGCACGAAGGCCACGGCTTCGGCCAGCGAGCAGTTGTACTGGCGCGCCGCATCCTGCAGGGCTTCCAGCGAGCGCGCGCCGATGCCGCGCGTGGGGAAATTCACCACGCGGCCGAAGGCAGCGTCGTTGCGCGGGTTCTCCAGCAACTGCAGGTAAGCCAGCGCGTGCTTGACTTCGGCGCGCTCGAAGAAGCGCAAGCCGCCGTACACGCGATAGGAAATGCTGGCCGAGAAGAGCGCGTGCTCGATCACCCGCGACTGGGCATTGCTGCGGTAGAGGATGGCGATCTCCGAGCGGCTCATGCCCTGTGCGATCAGGTCACGGATTTCCTCCACGATCCAGCCGGCCTCCTGGCCGTCGGTGCCGGCCTGGTACACCCGCACCGGCTCGCCGTGGCCGGCATCGGTGCGCAGGTTCTTGCCCAGGCGGCGCGAATTGTGGGCAATCAGGTGGTTGGCCGAATCCAGGATGTGGCCATGGGAGCGGTAGTTCTGCTCCAGCTTGATCATGTGGCGCACGCGGAACTCATGCTCGAAGTCGCGCATGTTGCCGACATTGGCGCCACGGAACGCGTAGATGCTCTGATCGTCGTCGCCAACCGCGAATACCGCGGCCGGGTTCTGCGTGCCAAAGCCAGCCAGCATCTTGAGCCACCGGTACTGCAGCACGTTGGTGTCCTGGAACTCGTCCACCAGCACATGGCGGAAGCGGTGCTGGTAGTGCTGGCGGATCGCGTCGTTGTAGCGCAGCAGCTCGTAGCAGCGCAGCAGCAGCTCGGCGAAATCAACCACGCCCTCGCGCTGGCACTGCACATCGTAGGCGGCGTAGAGATCGACAAAGCGGCGATTGAAGTCGTCGTTGGCCTCCACATCGGCCGGGCGCAGGCCTTGCTCCTTGGCGTTGTTGATGAAGTACTGCAGGTTCTTGGCCGGGTACTTCTCATCATCCACGTTCAGCGACTTGAGCAGGCGCTTGAGGGCGGAGAGCTGGTCCTGGCTGTCGAGGATGGCAAAGGTCTGCGGCAGGCCGGCATCGCGATAATGCGCGCGCAACATGCGGTTGCACAGCCCGTGGAACGTGCCGATCCACATGCCGCGCGTGTTGATCGGCAGCATTGACGTCAGCCGCGTCATCATCTCCTTGGCGGCCTTGTTGGTAAAGGTCACCGCCAGCAGGCCGGCGGGTGACACCCGGCCGTTCTGGATCAGCCACGCGATGCGGGTGGTCAGCACACGCGTCTTGCCGCTGCCCGCGCCAGCCAGGATCAGCGCCGGCTCGTCAGGCAAAGTGACGGCGGCTAGTTGTTCGGCATTGAGATTGGCAAGCAGGTCGGACATCGGGGAGGCCTTGTGGAGTGCCCCGAATTATACCGGGGCGCCCCTCGTGCCCGCGCGGCCCCGGCCGCCGGACAGGGGGATCGTCCGGCAGGGGGGCCGGGAACCAAGCAAAATGGCGCAAAAAAGCGCGGCGGATCCCCTCGCGAGAGGTAAGCAGAGCACTTTCACGCAGCGCAAAGCATCGGCAAAATGACGCCGCTCGCCCGGGCCAGGGCCGAAATCGCGCACCCCCCACCCGCCTCCCCTATAATTTGACGTTTTCCCGGCGCGTTGCCCCTGCCCGCCTGGCCCGCAGAATCCGACGTAATCATCGACATCCGAGCATGACCGCCCAAGACCAGTCCCTTGCCAAGAGCTTCGAACCCGCCGCCATTGAGGCCAAGTGGGGCCCAGAGTGGGAGAAGCGCGGCATCGCGAAGCCGACCCTCGATCCGGACCGTCCGGACTTCTGCATCCAGCTGCCGCCGCCCAATGTGACCGGCACGCTGCACATGGGCCATGCCTTCAACCAGACCATCATGGACGGCCTGGCCCGCCATGCCCGCATGCGCGGCGCAAACACCCTGTGGGTGCCGGGCACCGACCACGCCGGCATCGCCACCCAGATCGTGGTGGAGCGCCAACTGGAAGCGCAAGGCGTTTCGCGCCATGAGCTGGGCCGCGAGAAGTTCGTCGAGAAGGTGTGGGAGTGGAAGGAAGAGTCCGGCTCGACGATTACGCGCCAGATCCGCCGCATGGGCGCCTCGATCGACTGGAGCCATGAGTACTTCACGATGTCGCCGGAAATGTCCAAGGCGGTCACCGAAGTCTTCGTGCGCCTGTTCGAGCAAGGCCTGATCTACCGCGGCAAGCGCCTGGTCAACTGGGACCCGGTGCTGGGCACCGCGGTGTCGGACCTGGAAGTGGACAACGTCGAGGAAGATGGCTCGATGTGGCACATCCGCTATCCGCTGGCCGAGGCCGATACCGTGCACGGCCTGACCCACCTGACGGTGGCCACCACCCGCCCCGAGACCATGCTGGGCGACGTGGCCGTGATGGTGCACCCGCAAGACGAGCGTTATGCGCACCTGATCGGCAAGTTTGTACGCCTGCCGCTCACCGGGCGCGATATCCCGGTGATCGCCGACGACTACGTCGACCGCGAATTCGGCACCGGCGTGGTCAAGGTGACTCCCGCTCACGATTTCAACGACTATGCGGTTGGCCAGCGCCACAAGCTGGCGCAGCTGTCCATCCTGACGCTCGACGCCAAGATCGTCGCCGACGCGCCCGCCGCCTATGCCGGCCTGGACCGCTTCGAGGCGCGCACCCGCATCGTGGCGGACCTGGATGCCCAGGGCCTGCTGGCCGAGGTCAAGAAGCACAAGCTGATGACGCCGCGCAGCGAGCGCACTGGCAGCGCCATCGAGCCGATGCTGACCGACCAGTGGTTCGTCGCCATGAGCAAGCCGGCGCCGGAAGGCACCTACCACCCGGGCCGCTCGATTGCCGAAGTGGCGCTGGACGCCGTGCAGAGCGGCGAGATCAAGCTGATCCCCGATAACTGGAACAGCACCTACAACCAGTGGCTGGAGAACATCCAGGACTGGTGCATCTCGCGCCAGCTGTGGTGGGGCCACCAGATCCCGGCCTGGTACGACGAGGCCGGCAAGTGCTTCGTCGCCCGTACCGAGGAAGAGGCGCAGGCCCAGGCGCGCGCGGCCGGCAGCACCGGGCCGCTGCGCCGCGAGGACGATGTGCTCGACACCTGGTTCTCCTCGGCCCTGGTGCCCTTCTCGTCGCTGGGCTGGCCCGCCGAGACGCCGGCGTTGCAACACTTTCTGCCGTCGTCGGCACTTGTTACCGGTTACGACATCATCTTCTTCTGGGTGGCGCGCATGGTCATGATGACCAAGCACTTCACCGGCAAGGTGCCGTTCCATACCGTCTATGTGCACGGTCTGGTGCGGGATTCGGAAGGCAAGAAGATGAGCAAGTCCGAGGGCAACACCCTGGACCCGGTCGACCTGATCGACGGCATCGAGCTCGAGCCGCTGCTCAAGAAGCGCACCACCGGCCTGCGCCGCCCCAAGGACGCGCCCAAGATCGAGAAAAAGACCAAGAAGGAGTTCCCCGAGGGCATTCCGGCGTTTGGCGCCGATGCACTGCGTTTCACCTTCGCCTCGCTGGCCACGCTGGGCCGCAACATCAACTTCGACACCGGCCGCTGCGAAGGCTATCGCAACTTCTGCAACAAGCTGTGGAACGCCACGCGCTTCGTGCTGATGAACACCGAAGGGCACGACTGCGGCATGGGCCCGTGCAGCAACGACTGCGGCCCCGACGGCTACCTGCATTTCTCGCAGCCGGACCGCTGGATCGTGTCGCTGCTGCAGCGCGTGGAAGCCGAAGTGGAAAAGGGCTTTGCCGAGTACCGCTTCGACAATATCGCCAGCGCCATCTACAAATTCGTCTGGGACGAGTACTGCGACTGGTACCTGGAACTGGCCAAGGTCCAGATCCAGAACGGCACGCCAGCGCAGCAGCGCGCCACCCGCCGCACGCTGTTGCGCGTGCTGGAAACCGTGCTGCGCCTGGCCCACCCGATCATCCCCTTCATCACCGAAGAACTGTGGCAGAAGGTAGCGCCGCTGGCCGGCCGCGCCAAGGGCGACGGCAGCGAGACGCTGGCGCTGCAGGCCTATCCCCTGCCCGCCATGGCAAAGATCGACGAGGCCGCCGAGCAATGGACCGCTCAGCTCAAGGCCGTGGTCGACGCCTGCCGCAACCTGCGCGGCGAAATGAACATCTCGCCGGCCCAGCGCATTCCGCTGTACGCTGAGGGCGACAGCGCGTTCCTGACGTCGGCCCAGGCTTATGTGCAGGCGCTGGCAAAGCTTTCGGAGGTCAAGGTATTCGAAGATCAGAATGCCCTGATGGCGGAAGGTGCCGGCGCGCCGGTGGCCATCGTCGGCGGCAACCATCTGCTGCTGAAGATCGAAATCGACGTGGCCGCGGAACGCGTGCGCCTGTCCAAGGAAATAGAGCGCATCAGCGCCGAACTCGGCAAGTGCCGTGGCAAGCTGTCCAACGAGAGCTTCGTCGCCAAGGCACCGCCCGCCGTCGTCGCGCAAGAAACCCAGCGTCTGTCGGATTTCGAACAGACGCTGGTCAAGCTGCAGGATCAACTACAGCGATTGCCGGCATGAGCTTTGCATTACCAGCAGGGTTGTCTACACCGAATTGATAAGGAAAACCGATATGGAAACCCGCGTCACCAAGGCTGTCTTCCCGGTAGCCGGTCTCGGCACTCGTTTTTTGCCGGCTACCAAGGCAAGCCCGAAGGAAATGCTGCCGGTGGTCGACAAACCCCTGATCCAGTACGCCGTGGAAGAAGCCATGGCTGCCGGCATCACCGAGATGATCTTCGTCACCGGCCGCTCCAAGCGCGCCATCGAAGATCACTTCGACAAGGCCTATGAGCTCGAGGCGGAGCTCGAGGCAAAGAACAAGCAGGCGCTGCTCTCCCTGGTGCGCTCGATCAAGCCGTCGCACGTGGAATGCTTCTATGTGCGCCAGCCCGAGGCACTCGGCCTTGGCCATGCCGTGCTCTGCGCGGAAAAGCTGGTGGGCGACGCACCGTTCGCCGTGATGCTGGCCGATGACCTGCTGGATGGCAATCCGCCGGTCATGAAGCAGATGGTGGACCTGTACGGCCACTACAACTGCTCGGTGCTGGGCGTGGAAGAGATCGCGCCGGAGCAGAGCCGCTCCTACGGCGTGGTGGATGGCCGCGAATGGGACGAAGGCGTGATCAAGGTCTCGAACATCGTCGAGAAGCCCGCGCCGGAGAACGCACCGTCCAACCTGGGCGTGGTCGGCCGCTACATCCTGACCCCGCGCATCTTCGACCATATCCGCAACCTCAAGCCGGGCGCGGGCGGCGAGTTCCAGCTCACCGATGCCATCCAGTCCCTGCTCAGCCAGGAACAGGTGCTGGCCTACCGCTACAAGGGCGTGCGCTACGACTGCGGCAGCAAGCTGGGCTACCTGAAGGCCACCGTGGAGTTTGCGCTCAAGCACCCGGAGGTGATGGACGAATTCAGCACCTACCTGCGTGCGCGCATTGATAGCATCTGAGCACCTGAAGATCCGGAACCGTGAAAAAAGCCGCAAACGCGGCTTTTTTCATTTGGCGCGGGGGGCGCTCGCATCGAGCGGTCGTTGAATTAACGCCGGCGCATGTAGAACACAAAGACCTTGTCCACTTCCTGGTGCGACAGCAGCTCGTTGCCGGTCTGCTTGGCGAACGCCTGGAAATCCCGCGTGGCGCCGGGATCGGTAGCGAGAATCTTGAGAACATCGCCGCTGGGCATGTCGGCCAGCGCCTTCTTGGTGCGCAGGATCGGCAGCGGGCAGTTCAGGCCGCGCGCATCCACTTCTTTCTGGAACTCCATTCCTCTCTTCCTTGGTTCTGTGCGCTCAGGGCCCGGCATGGCCCATTGTGGCCGCTAGTAGCCACCAGGCCATTGGGACCGTGCCTGCCGCTGTCGCATCGATGACTGATGATTATGGCCGGTATTGTAGCGAAACGCCCGGCTGCCCCAGGCCTTCGCGCCGGCGCGGGTCGGGAATGTCCTCGCCGGTCTGGCGATCGAAGAACCGCACCGGATGGCCACGCGAGGCCAGCCAGTCGGCCACCGCGAAGCCCGTGCCCGCCGACCAGATCCGCATGTCCTCGGGCGCCACCAGCTTGTAGTCGGCCAGCTCCTCGGACAACGCGATGGTGCCGCTCGCCTGCACATGGTAGGCGATGATCAGCTCGTTCTTGCGCATGAACTCGTACACGCCGATCAGCGATACCGAGTGCGCGTCCAGGTTGGTTTCTTCCTTGAGCTCCCGCGCCACGCCCTGCTCCGGCGTCTCGTCGCGCTCCATGAAACCGGTCACCAGCGCGAACATTTTTTCCGGCCACGCGGCATTGCGCGCCAGCAGCAGCTTGCCTTCATATTCCACCACCGCGGCCAGCACGGGCAGCGGATTATTCCAGTGGACAAAGCCGCACTCTGGCTGGATGCAGGCATCACGTTCGCGGCCGGAATGCGGCAGCAATTCCAGCGGCGAACCACATTGCGGACAGTATCGGTAAACGGCCATGCGGGAGCTCCTGTTTTTGTCGTCTTGTTATGTTGTCATTTTATAAGGGCGGCGGCCTTCACGCGCCGCAGGCCACACGCATATCCGCGGCCAGCGCCTCGACGGTTTCCGGCTGCAGATCCCACGAGCACATGAAGCGGCAGCCGCCGGCACCGATAAACGTATAGAAGCGCCAGCCCTTGGCACGCAGCGCCTCGATGGCCGCGAGCGGCAGCTCGGCAAAGACAGCGTTGGACTCGGTTGGGAACAGGATGCGCACGCCCGGGATGCTGGCAATGCGCTCATGCAGCAGCTGCGCCATGGCGTTGGCATGGCGGGCGTTGCCGAGCCACACATCGTTCTCGAGCAAGCCCAGCCACGGGGCCGAGATAAAACGCATCTTGGAAGCCAGTTGCCCGGCCTGCTTGACGCGGTAAGCAAAATCCTCGGCCAGCTTGCGGTCGAAGAACACCACGGCCTCGCCCACCGGCAGGCCGTTCTTGGTACCGCCGAAGCACAGCACGTCCACCCCTGCGCGCCAGGTGATCTCGGACGGATGCACACCGAGTGAAGCCACGGCATTGGCAAAGCGCGCGCCATCCATGTGCACGCGCAACTGGCGGCGCTTGGCGATGGCGGCAATGGCTCGCACTTCCTCCACCGTGTACACCGTGCCGACCTCGGTCGACTGCGTCAGCGACACCACCTTGGGCTTGGGATAGTGGATATCGGAGCGGCGCGTCACCAGCGCTTCCACCGCATCGGGCGTGAGCTTGCCGTTGGCGCCCGGCGCGGTCAGCAGCTTGGAGCCGTTGGAGAAAAACTCCGGGCCGCCGCACTCATCGGTCTCGATATGTGCCAGCTCATGGCAGATCACCGAGTGGTAGGACTGGCACAGCGCGGACAGTGCCAGTGAGTTCGCCGCGGTGCCGTTGAAGACGAAAAACACCTCGCAATCGGTCTGGAACAGGTCGCGGATCCGGTCGCAAACTTTTTGCGTCCAAGAGTCGTCGCCATAGGCCTGCTCGTGGCCGCTGCCGTTGGCTTCGAGGAAATACTTGAGCGATTCCGGACAGAAGCCGGCGTAGTTATCGGAGGCGAAATGCTGCATGGGGTGATCCGTGGCGGGTGGCGTGGCGCATGCCATGGGCGTCGGGGCTTGTGGCCTTTGGCCCGGGGCGGTTTCTGGTATGGGGCTTGTTGCGTCGCTGCGCGTGGCTTACTTCTTGTCAGCCCACAGCTGGCCGCCGGTGGACCAGTTCTCGCGCTTGATGTCGGTGATGATGATATCCACGGCCGAGGCCGAGCAGCCGAGCGTCTCGCAGGTGACGCGGGTGACTTCCTCGACCAGCTTGCGCTTTTGCTCGATGGTGCGGCCTTCGAAGAGTTCTACGTGGTAAGTCGGCATGGCTTGCTTCCTGTTTCCTGTTGTCGTTTTGTTTTTCGTTGTCCGTTGCGGATTGCCCTGGCGATGCGCGCAGGGATCTGCCAGCACCCGTCAAAGTCAATCGCGGTACGAAACATCGATTCTATCGAGTTTGCGCAACAGCGACGGCCATTCCAGTTCGCCCTCGACGGCGCCGCCGTCGTCAAGCTGCTCGGACGCCCGTTGTGCCAGCGCATGCGGCGGCTGCACGACCTGTCCGCCAGCCTGCGCGCCAAGCTGGATCTCGCAGGCCTTGATGAGCGTCGCCATCAGCACGTACGCCTCGGCCACGGTCCGGCCAACCGTCAGCGTGCCGTGGTTGCGCAGCAGCATGGCGGGATGCTGGCCGAGCGACGCGGTCAGCCGCGCGCCCTCGGCGGGCGTGAACGCCAGGCCTTCGTAGTCGTGATAGGCCAACCGGCCATAGAAGCGCAAAGCGTGCTGCGAGAGCGCCAGCAGACCGCAGGCCTGGGCCGATACCGACACGCCAGCGCTGTTATGCAGGTGCATCACGCACACCGCATCGGGGCGCGCTGCATGCACCGCGCCATGCAGCGCGAAGCCGGTAACGTTGACCGCATGCGTGCTGTCGCCCACCACCTCGCCGCGGCCATTGATCTTGACCAGGTCGCTGGCGCGGATTTCGTCGAAGGCAAAGCCGAACGGATTGATCAGGAAGTGATCGGGCTCATCCGGCACGGCTGCAGAGATATGGGTGTAGATGAGGTCGTCCCAACCTTGCCGGGCGCACAGGCGGTAAGCCGCCGCCAGGTCGACGCGCATGCGCGACTCGGCTTGCGTGACGGATTGAGTGGCGCCCGCGGCACGGGCGGGCTGCAAGGCAAAGGACATGATTCGGCTCCTGCGCCGCGCGGATGCCGCGCGCCGGTTCAGCCAACCGGCGCCGGGGGCGGCAAAGGCGATACTGTAGCGCAAGGCCGGCGCCGCGTCAGGGCGTGCGCCGGCAGCTTGGAAGAGCCGGATTATCTGCGTTGTTGCCGGCTCATCCAGGCGAAGATCGCGCCACCCAGCAACAGGGCCGCCACGGCGCAGCCAAGCGAGGCGGCGAAGCCGCCGGTGCGTGCCACCAGCGCCGTGGCCAGCGGCGGCCCGACAATCTGGCCGAGGCCGTAGCTGGCGGTCATCAGGCCCATCAGGCGCTGCGCCTGTGCGCCCCACAACCGGCGCGCCTCGCGCATGGCGAACGACACCAGCGCATTGAACGGCAACCCGGCCAGCATGCTGCTGAGCGCGAAACCCGCCACCGTTGGCCAGGCCACCGCGATGGCCACGCCGATCGCCTGCATCACATAGGTAAAGACCAGCAGCCGGCGATTGTCGCGCTCCGTGCTGACGCGCGAGGCGACGAAAGCGCCAATGGTCACCCCCACGCCGAAGATGGGCCAGAACAGGTCTGCCCACAGCGAGTCCGGCATGGCCTGGCGCGCGATCACCGGCAAGAACGTGGCCGTGATGATGTAGCCGAAGCCCGCCAGGCCGTAGGCGAAGGTCAGCAGCCAGGTCTCGCGGCCAAGCCGCGGCGCCGCTTGCGCCGGCGCGGCCGGGCCGGCTGCGTGCGCGGTGCGCGGCGCGGGCGTGAAGACATGCCAGACCGCGCTGACCAGCAGCACCGCGAGCGCGCCGAAGGCCAGCCAGCCCCAGCTGGCCCGCCAGCCGGCGCTCACCATGGCAAAGACGGAAACGCCCGTGATGACGATACCAATGCCCGGCCCGCAAAAGATCACGCCACCCAGCGACGCCCGGCCCAGTTCGGCCAGCCGGTGCATGCACCAAGCCGAGCCGTAGACCATGACCATCGCGCTGGCCACGCCGGCCGCGGCGCGCCACAGGCCCCAGGCCGCCATGCCGCCGGGCGCCGCCATGCCAAGCGTCAGCGCGACGGTAGCCACCATGCCGAGCCGGACCATGCGCGCCGGGTCGGGCCGGATGAACAGGCAAGCGGCCGCGCCGGCGAAGTAGCCCAGGTAGTTCAGCGTAGCCAGCCAGCCGCCCTCGCCCAGCGTGACGCTGCCGTCGTGCAGCATCATGGGCAGCAGCGGCGTAAAAGCGAAGCGGCCAACGCCCATCGCCACGCCCAGCGCCACCAGCCCCGCCAGGGCCACGGCCCGCACGCCAGGCTGTGCCGGCGCCGGCGCGGCGGCGGCGCGTGATGCCAGTGTGGATGTGGATTTCATAGGCGCATGCTACGCTCGGGCCGGCGAACCGAAAAATGAATAATTGAGAACTAAATCATCTTTTTTTGAGATGATCTTTTGTTCGCCGTCACTTCATCGTCACATCCTGCAAGGGGATCGCAATGGACCTGGCTTCCCTGGAAATCTTTCGCTCTGTCGTGGAGGAAGGCGGCATCACCCGCGCCGCCACCCGCCTGCACCGCGTGCAGTCCAATGTCACCACCCGCATTCGCCAGCTGGAGGCCTCGCTCGGCGTCGATCTGTTCCTGCGTGACGGCAAGCGCATGGTGCTGACGCCGGCCGGACAGACTTTGTTCAACTACGCCCGCCGCGTGCTGGACCTGGCCGAAGAAGCCCGCCAGGCCGTGCTGCCAGCCAGGCCGCAAGGCCGCCTGCGCATCGCCTCGATGGAGAGCACGGCGGCCAGCCGCCTGCCCGCCGTGCTGGCCGCCTATCACCAGGCGTGGCCGGACGTGGAACTGGAACTGGTGACCTGCCCCACGCGCCAGGCCTTGCAGGCGCTGGCGCGCTTCGAAGTGGACTGCGCCTTTGTGGCCCAGCCGCTGGATGATCCGGCGCTGGCGTCGCTGCCAGCGTTCGAGGAAGAACTGGTGCTGATCGCCCGCGAGCGCCATGCGCCCATCCACAGCGCGGCCGACCTGGAAACCCGCACCATGCTGTCGTTCGAGTCCGGCTGCAATTACCGCGGCCGGCTCGAAGCCTGGTTCGGCGCCAGCGGCAGCCCGCCGCGCCGGGTGCTGGAGCTGGGCTCGTATCACGCCATCATTGCCTGCGCGGCAGCCGGCATTGGCGTGGCGATTGTGCCGCGTTCGGTACTTGGCCTGTACCGCGACCTGCCCAAGATCAGCCTCCACGGCCTCGGCCAGGCTGGCAAAGTCACCACATTGCTGGCCTGGCATCCGGCCATGGCCAATACCGCGCTGGGCGCCTTGGCCGACACCCTGCGCGCCCCACGGCCAGGCCTGGCCGCGGCCGCCTGAGTCCACCCGCGGCCGCCAAGCCGGGCAAGATGTGCCCGGTCGCCTACACTGGAAGTGGCGCCGCGTTTGCACTCCACGTGCCGGCGCCATTGCCATGAAGCATGTCCCGATGCTCCTGAGATGGCTTGCAACGGCCGTCTGGCTAGCCCTCGCTGCCTTGGTGGCGACACCGCTGGTCCCCGCCACGCTGGCCAATGCGCAGGCGAGCGCGAACGCGGCCGCCGGCGCCGTTCCCCCCGTTTTCGTCATACCGCTCAAAGGCGCGATCGGCCCGGCCAGCGCGAGCTTTATCGAGCGTGGCATGGCGCGCGCTCGCGATGCCGGCGCACAGTTGATCGTGCTGGAAATGGACACCCCGGGCGGACTGGACCTGTCCATGCGCGAGATCATCCAGGGCATCCTGGCCTCGCCGGTACCGGTGGCGAGCTACGTCTATCCGGGCGGCGCGCGCGCGGCCAGCGCCGGCACCTACATCCTCTACGCCAGCCATATCGCCGCGATGGCGCCTGGCACCAACCTGGGCGCGGCCAGCCCGGTGCAGATCGGCATTGGCGGGCCACAGAAACCGGAGGCGGCCCCAGGCTCCGCCTCCGCCCCTGCCGGCGCGCCGCCGCAGGACACCATGGAGCGCAAGCAGATGCACGACGCCTCGGCTTATATACGCGGTCTGGCGCAATTGCGCGGGCGCAATGCCGAGTGGGGCGAACGCGCGGTGCGCGAGGCGGTCAGCCTGTCGGCCAGCGAGGCGGTCGCGCAGAAGGTCGCGGACCTGATCGCCCCCGACCTGCCCGCCCTGCTGCGCGCCGTGGACGGCAAGCACATCCAGGCCGCCGGCACGGAGCGCGTGCTGCGCACGGCGCACGCGCCGGTGCAGGTGCTGGAGCCAGACTGGCGCGACAGCTTCCTGGAGGTCATCACCGATCCCAGCGTGGCGCTGATCCTGATGATGGCCGGCATCTACGGCCTGATCTTCGAGTTCTCCACGCCGGGCATGGTGGTACCCGGCATTGGCGGCGCGATCTGCCTGCTGCTGGCGCTGTTCGCGCTGCATATGCTGCCCGTCAGCTACGCAGGCCTGGGGCTGATCGCACTGGGCATTGGCTGCATGGTGGCGGAGCTATACCTGCCCACCTTTGGCGCACTGGGCGTGGGCGGCATCATCGCCTTCATCTTCGGCGCGGTGATGCTGATCGATACGAATGTCCCCGGCTTCGGCATTCCGCTGTGGCTGATCGGCAGCCTGGCACTGGCCAGCGCGGTGTTCCTGTTCGCCGTCTGGACGCTGCTCTGGCGCGCCCGTCGCATGCCCTCGATCAATGGCGGCGACGCGATGATCGGCATGCCCGGCGTGGTGCTGGAGGATCTGTGGGATGACGGCTGGGCCGAAATACGCGGCGAACGCTGGCAGGTGCACAGTGCCATGCCGATGACGCACGGCCAGCGCGTGCTGGTCATCGGACGCCACGGGCTGCTGCTCGAGGTGCGCGCCATGGACGGCGCGCAGGCAAGCGCCACCCCCATTCCCCCATCCACTCAAGGAGCATGATCATGGCGTTCGGATTCAGCGCAGGCGGTCTGGTCTTCATCATTGCCTTGCTCATTGTTTCCTCGATCCGCGTGCTGCGCGAGTACGAACGCGGCGTGGTGTTCATGCTGGGGCGCTTCTGGAAAGTGAAGGGTCCGGGGCTTGTGATCCTGATCCCGGCGGTGCAGCAGATGGTGCGCGTGGACTTGCGCACGGTGGTGATGGACGTGCCGCCGCAAGACGTGATCTCGCGCGACAACGTGTCGGTCAAGGTGAATGCGGTGGTGTACTTCCGCGTGATCGACCCGGAACGCGCCATCATCCAGGTGGCGAACTTCCTCGAGGCCACCAGCCAGCTGGCGCAGACCACCTTGCGCTCGGTACTGGGCAAGCATGAGCTCGACGAGATGCTGGCCGAGCGCGAGCAGCTCAACATCGACATCCAGAAAGCGCTCGATGCCCAGACCGATAGCTGGGGCATCAAGGTCTCCAACGTGGAGATCAAGCACGTCGACCTCAACGAAACGATGATCCGCGCCATCGCGCGCCAGGCCGAGGCCGAACGCGAACGGCGCGCCAAGGTCATTCATGCCGAGGGCGAGTTGCAGGCCTCGGTGAAACTGCTGGAAGCCGCGCAGATGCTGGCAAGGGAACCGCAGGCGATGCAACTGCGTTATCTGCAGACGCTGACGCAGATTGCCGGCGACAAGAGCTCGACGATCGTGTTTCCGCTGCCCATCGACATCCTGACGCTGATGGGGAAGCTGAGCCGCGAGTCGACGTGAAAAAAGGCGCCTGGGGCGCCTTTGGGATGCTACTGGGAGGATTCGGACTGCTGCCAGTTTGCGCCCCTCTCCCCCTGAGGGGAGAGGGAGAGACCGCCGTCGTCATGGCACGCGGTTTTGGCCCGTTCCGTGGCTTCGGCGAATGCCTCAGATCTGCCTCAGACCTTGCCCGCGACCCACTCGCCGACGCCTGCCAGCGCCTGCGGCAGGTTGGCCGGCTCCGTGCCGCCAGCTTGCGCCATGTCCGGACGGCCGCCGCCCTTGCCGCCGACCTGCTGCGCGACAAAGTTGACCAGCTCGCCGGCCTTGACCTTGGCGGTGGCATCGGCAGTCACCCCGGCGATCAGGCTGACCTTGCCGTCGGCCACTGCGCCCAGCACGATGGCCGCGGTGCCCAGCTTGTCCTTGAGCTTGTCCATGGTTTCGCGCAGCGTCTTGACGTCGGCGCCGTCGAGCTGTGCGGCCAGCACCTTGATGCCCTTGACGTCGATGGCCTGCGCCGCCAGCTCGTCGCCTTGCGAGGCGGCCAGCTTGCTCTTGAGACGCTCCAGTTCCTTCTCCAGCGCGCGCACTTGTTCCTGCACCTGCCCGATACGCGGCACCAGTTCGGACGGCTGCGCCTTGAGCGCGGCGGCAGCTTCGTTCAGCTTGGCGTCCAGCGCCTGCAGGTAATGCAGCGCGTTGTCGCCGGTGATGGCTTCGACGCGGCGGATGCCCGCTGCCACGCCGCTTTCCACCACGATCTTGAACACGCCGATATCGCCGGTGCGGGTCACGTGGGTGCCGCCGCACAGTTCCTTGGAGCTGCCGATCGACAGCACGCGCACATCGTCGGCGTACTTCTCGCCGAACAGCGCCATCGCGCCGCTCTTGACCGCGTCGTCGAAGGGCATGACTTCAGCACCGGTGGCTGCGTTCTGCAGGATCTCGGCGTTGACGATCTCCTCGACGCGACGGATCTGCTCGTCAGTCATCGGCGCGTTGTGCGAGAAGTCAAAGCGGGTCTTGTCCGCGTCGACCAGCGAGCCCTTCTGCTGCACGTGGCTGCCCAGCACTTCACGCAATGCCTTGTGCATCAGGTGAGTGGCCGAGTGGTTGCGCACGGTGCGCGCGCGGCGCTGCGCATCCACCTGCGCGGTGACGCTGTCGCCGACCTTGAGCGCGCCGCCCGCCAGGGTGCCCTGGTGGCCGAACACATCGGCCTGCACCTTGGTGGTATCGACCACGCTGAACACTGCGCTGCCGCTCTTCAGTTCGCCCTGGTCGCCGGCCTGGCCGCCGGACTCGGCGTAGAACGGCGTGTTATCCAGCACGATCACGCCGGTCTGGCCCGGGCGCATCGTGTCGACGGATGCGCCGTCCACATACAGCGCGGTGATTTTCGCACCGTCCACGCCCAGCTTTTCGTAGCCGTGGAAGGTGGTCTTGTCGCCCTTGTACTCCAGGCCGGCCGCCATCTTGAACTTGCCGGCGGCGCGGGCCTGCTCGCGCTGGCGGCTCATGGCCGCGTCGAAGGCGGCTTCGTCCACCGTCATTTCCTGCTCGCGGCACACGTCCTGCGTCAGGTCCAGCGGGAAGCCAAAGGTGTCATGCAGCTTGAAGGCAAGTTCGCCGTCGAGCACGGTACCGCCCTTGGCCTTGACGTCGGCCAGTGCCGCGTCAAGGATGGACATGCCGTTCTCGATGGTTTCGAAAAAGCGCTCCTCTTCTGCCTTGAGCACTTCCACGACGCGCGCTTCGGCGTCGGACAGTTCCGGATAGGCTTGGCCCATCTGACCCACCAGATCGCCCACCAGCTTGTGGAAGAACGGGGTCTTGCGGCCCAGCTTGTAGCCGTGGCGGATAGCGCGGCGGATGATACGGCGCAGCACGTAGCCGCGGCCTTCATTGCCGGGGATCACACCGTCGACGATCAGGAAGGAGCACGCGCGGATGTGATCGGCGATGACCTTCAGCGAATTGTTGTTGAGATCGGTGGTGCCGGTCTCGCGCGCAGCGCCCTTGATCAGTGCCTGGAACAGGTCGATCTCATAGTTGCTGTGCACGTGCTGCAGCACCGCGGCGATGCGCTCCAGGCCCATGCCGGTATCGACGCAGGGCTTGGGCAGGCGCGGCATATTGCCTTGCTCGTCCCGATTGAACTGCATGAACACCAGGTTCCAGATCTCGATGTAGCGGTCGCCGTCTTCCTCGGGAGATCCCGGGGGGCCGCCCCACACATCGGGGCCGTGATCGTAGAAAATTTCCGAGCATGGGCCGCAGGGGCCGGTGTCGGCCATCTGCCAGAAGTTGTCGGAGGCGTAGCGCGCGCCCTTGTTGTCGCCGATGCGCACGATGCGCTCGGGCGGCACGCCGACTTCCTTGGCCCAGATGTCATAGGCTTCGTCGTCTTCCGCGTACACCGTGACCCACAGCTTTTCGGCCGGCAGCTGGTAGACCTTGGTCAGCAGTTCCCACGCGTACTGGATCGCCTCGCGCTTGAAATAGTCGCCAAACGAGAAGTTGCCGAGCATTTCAAAGAAGGTATGGTGACGTGCGGTGTAACCCACGTTCTCCAGGTCGTTGTGCTTGCCGCCGGCGCGCACCGAGCGCTGCGACGAGGTCGCGCGGGTGTACGAGCGCTTGTCGGTGCCCAGGAACACGTCCTTGAACTGCACCATGCCGGAGTTGGTAAACAGCAACGTCGGATCGTTCCCCGGCACCAGGCTGGACGAGCGGACCACGGTATGGCCCTTCGATTCGAAGTACTGCAGGAACTTGCTGCGGATGTCGGAGACTTTCATGTTCTGGGCAAGGGCGTCCCACGTCATGGCAGGGCGCTGTCGGTCAAGATGGTTTTGCAAACCGTTGATTATACGGGGAAGCCTGAGCGCGCGGCATTCCGCCGGGGATTCGCCGGGGTTTCGCCTCGCACCGCCCGCAACACCGCGCCCCGCCGCGATCCGCAGCCGGCCGCGATGTGCTCCCGGCGGCCTGCCGGTGGTAAAGTGCTGGCTGTCCCAGCCGGACGCCCCCGAGCCTGGTTTCGCGCCAGCCTCCGATTGCCCTGCAAGCCGCCACCCAGACCAGACGGCGGGGCCGCCCGGCCTTCCCTCGCCCACCCCTTGCCGGATCCGCAAACCACCCCATGGGAGCTTTAAGCCACCTCCGCGTTCTCGACCTGACCCGCGTTCTCGCCGGGCCATGGTGCGCCCAGAACCTTGCCGACTTTGGCGCCGACGTGATCAAGATCGAGCGCCCCGGCGCCGGCGACGATACCCGCACCTGGGGGCCGCCCTGGCTGCAGGACGGCGAAGGCCGCAATACCGCGGAAGCTGCCTATTACCTGGCCGCCAACCGCAACAAGCGCTCGGTGACCTGCGATATCAGCACGCCCGAAGGCCAGGAACTGGTGCGCGCGCTGGCCGCCCAGAGCGATGTGGTGCTGGAGAACTACAAGGTCGGCCAATTGAAGAAGTACGGCCTGGACTACGACTCCCTCAAGGCGATCAAGCCGGGCCTGATCTATTGCTCGGTGACCGGCTTCGGCCAGACCGGCCCCTATGCGGCGCGCCCGGGCTACGACTTCATCATCCAGGGCATGGGCGGCTTCATGAGCCTGACCGGCGAGCGCGACGACCTGCCCGGCGGCGGCCCGCAGAAGGCCGGCGTGGCGATCTCCGACCTGATGACCGGGCAGTACGCCACCATCGCCGTGCTGGCCGCGCTGGCCCACCGCGAGCGAACTGGCGAAGGCCAGTACATCGACATGGCCCTGCTCGACGTGCAGGTGGCCATGCTGGCCAACATGAACACCAACTACCTGGCCAGCGGCGAAGCGCCCAGGCGCTGGGGCAACGCCCACCCCAATATCGTCCCCTACCAGACTTTCCAGGCGGCCGACGGCTGGATCATCGTGGCGGTAGGCAACGACGGCCAGTTCCGCAAGTTCGTCGTTGCCGGCGGACGCCCCGAACTGGCCGACGACCCGCGCTTCGCCACCAACCCGCAGCGGGTTGCGCATCGCGACGTGCTGGTGCCGATCATCGCCGACATGGTCAGGCCGCGCACCCGCGCCCAGTGGATCCTCGACCTGGAAGCCGCCGGCGTGCCCTGCGGCCCGATCAACACGCTGGACGACGTGTTCGAGGATGCCCAGGTCAAGGCGCGCGGCCTGCGCGTGGACCTGCCGCACCCGAGCGCCGGCGAGGTCAAGCTGGTGGGCAGCCCGATCAAGATGAGCGCGACGCCGCCCGAGGCCGTGCGCCACCCGCCGCTGCTGGGCGAGCACACCGACGCGGTGCTTGGCGACATGCTGGGCTATACGCCGGACCAGATTGCCGCGCTGCGCGCCAAGGGCGTGCTGTAAGGTGCTTGCCGCTGTGTGCCTGCAGTGGCGGGGCGCACAGCGGCAAGCCGAAGTTTGTCGTCGTTGCAATTGCCTTCGTTGTTGCCTTCGTTGTTGCCATAGCCGTTGCCGTAGCGAAAAAAGCAAGAACCCTGACCCCGCGCGCGCCGGCGTACGGCGCATGCCTGACCACAAGAGGAGTTTGGATGCTGACCGACGCCCTGCTGGCCTTCCTGCACTACACCTTCATCTTCCTGCTGATCGCCTTGATGACCGCCGAAGCGGTCGTGCTGCGCCCCGGCATGACGCCGCCCGTGCTCAAGCGCCTGTCGATCTACGACCTGCTCTACTTCCTCACTGCCATGGCGGTGCTGGCCAGCGGCCTGCTGCGGCTGTTCTACGGCGCCAAGGGCGCACAGTTCTACCTGCACAACCCGTGGTTCCACGCCAAGATCACCGTGTTCGTGGTGATCGCCCTGTGCTCGCTGCCGCCCACCTTCGCCATCCGGCGGTGGCGCCGCCAGGCGCGCAGCCTGCCAGACTTCGTGCCCATGCCGGCCGAGCTGAAGTCCGCGCGGCGCTGGGTCATGATCCAGGCCCACCTGCTGATCCTGCTGCCGCTGTGCGCGGTGATGATGGCGCGCGGCATCGGCATGAAATAGGCCGCAGCGCCTGGTGCACCAGATTCCCAATCCAACCCGACGCATCTCCATGCTCAAGAAAAAACTCGCCGCGGCATTGCTCGCCGCCGCCCTGCCCGCTATCGGCACCTTTATTGCCGTTAGCGCCACGCCTGCCGCCGCGGCCACCGCCTACCCGTCCAAGCCGCTCAAGTTCGTCGTGCCCTACCCGGCCGGCGGCCCGCTGGACACGGTGGCGCGCGCCATCGGCGACAAGCTCAAGGACAGCCTGGGCCAGCCCGTGGTGGTGGAAAACCGCCCGGGAGCCGGCGGCAATATCGGCGCCGACTACGTGGCCAAGCAGCCGGCCGACGGCTACACCATCGTGATGGGCGCCGTGGCCACCCACGCCATCAACCCCAGCCTCTTTGCCAAGATGCCGTACGACCCGGTGAAGGACTTCAGCCCGATCACGCTGGTGGCCGACGTGCCCAACGTACTCGTCATGCACCCTGGCAAAGCCGCCGAGTTGCATATCAACAATGTGCGTGAGCTGGTGGAATACGCGCGCAAGAACCCCGGCAAGCTGGACTACGCCTCGGGTGGCAACGGCAGCGCGGGACATTTGTCGGGCGAGCTGTTCAAGAGCATGGCCAAGGTCAGCATGGTCCACATCCCCTACAACGGCGCCTCGCCCGCGCAGCTGTCGGTGCTGTCCGGCCAGACCGACATGATCTTCGATAACCTCGCATCCGCCGCGGCCAACATCAAAGCCGGCAAGCTCAAGGCGTTCGCCGTCACCACCGCCACCCGCGCCGCCGCCCTGCCCGAGCTGCCCACTATCGCGGAAGCCGGCAAGGGGCTCGGCCTGGAAGGCTTCGACATCTCCACGTGGTTCGGGGTGTTCGCCCCGGCCAACACCTCGAAAGAGATCGTCGACCGCCTCAACCACGAGATCGTGGCCATCCTCAAGACCGACGACATGAAGGCAAAGCTGGCCCGCATCGGCGCCCAGCCGGCACCGACCACGCCGGAGCAGTTCGGCGCACTGGTGCAGCGCGAGCTGAAGAAGTACGCGCAGATCGTGAAGGTGTCGGGCGCCAAGGTGGATTGATACGCTCGGAGCATTTGCCGAAGCCGCCGAACAGGCCAATGCCTCGCGCCATGACGACGGCTGTCTCTCCCTCTCCCACCAGTGGGAGAGGGAGACCACCCGCGCAAATCCTGCTTTGTCAGGTCGCCTCCTGCTCCGCGCGAGGCAACAACAACCCCACCTGAATAATCCGCGGCCCGTCCATCCGCGTCACCGTGAGCTTCAGCCCTGCTATCTCGACGGCGTCGCCCTCCACTGGTGGTGATGTAAAGGCCTCCTGCATAGCGGCTTCCAGGGTCCGTGCCGCCTCGGCAGGACTCAACTCCCGTGTCCCGTAAAGCCCCGCCACATCCCGCAGCATGGCCTCCCCGGACAGCAGGAAATCATGGCTAGCCTTGCCCCAGGCAAGCGCCGGCCCAGGCCGATGGAACAACAGTGCCAGCATCGGCACGCTGGTCCCCGGCGCCAGGATCGACACCATATCCCCATCCCGCAGCACGGTCTGATCGGGCGCAGCCAGCGCTTCGTCCCGCACCACGGTCAGCAGCCGGCAACGGGGCGGCAATTCGAGCTGGTCGGCGCGCAGGTCTTCAGCCGGCGAATCGGCCTCGACCCTGAACTGCATCACCTCCAGCGCCGGCCCATGCGTGCCCCGCAGCCGGGAGCGGGCCAGCGGCTCCGGATAGGCGGGACGCAGCACGCGCGCCAGCCGCGCCGCCAGCGGCACGGTGGTGCCCTGCAGCAGCAGGCTGGTCAGCACCACCGCAAAGGCGATGCGAAACAGCAAGCCGGAATCTGGCATGCCCTGAAGCATGGGAAACAGCGCCAGCACGATCGGCACCGCCCCACGCAGGCCCATCCAGGCCACGAAGCCCTTCTCCCGGGCACTGAAGCGAAACGGCAGCAGCGCCAGCCAGACCGCAGCCGGGCGCGCCACCAGCATCAGGAATGCCGCCACCGCCACCGCCGGCAGCGCCACCTCCCAGATCCGGTGCGGCGCCACCAGCAGGCCAAGCAGCAGGAACATCGCGGACTGAGACAGCCAGGCCATGCCGTCCATCGCCCGCATGGTGTCGGGGCCTACCGCGCGGTCGCGGTTGCCCACCAGGATGCCGGTCAGGTAGACGGCCAGGAAGCCGCTGCCGCCCGCCGTCTGCACGATGGCGAACACCATGGCGCCGCCCGAGCACAGCAGGATGGCCTGCAGGCCTTCGGCCACGCGAATGCGCTCCATCACGTTGGCCATGCAGTAGCCCAGGCCCAACCCGAGCAATCCGCCGACCCCGAACTGCACTACCAGGCGCCACAACAGTGCGCCGGGACTCAGGCCCGCGGGCGCGGCGATCCAGTCGATCAGGGTGAGGGTCAGGAAGATGGCCATCGGGTCGTTGATGCCGGACTCGATCTCCAGCACGCTCGCCACCCGTTCCTTGAGCCGGATGCCGCTGGTATTGAGCAGCGAGAACACCGCCGCGGCATCGGTCGAGCCGACGATGGCGCCCAGCAGCAGGCCGAGCTTCCAGTCGATCTCCAGCACCCAGGCGGCAAACAGGCCCACCAGGCCGGTCGTGACCAGCACGCCCACGGTCGCCAGCGACAGCGAGGGTTTCAGCGCCACCCGGAAGGTGGCCAGCCGGGTGCGCAAGCCGCCATCGAGCAGGATCACCGCCAGCGCGAGGTTGCCGACCAGGAAGCTCAGCCAGGTATTGGAGAAGCGGATGCCACCGGGGCCATCCACGCCGGCCAGCATGCCTACCGATAAAAACACAAGCAGGAACGGCACGCCCACGCGCGCCGAGAAGGCGCCCACCACAATGCCCAGCGACATCACGACGGCGCCGATCAGGATGACATGGTCGATGCTTTCCAAAACGGCTTTCCCTTTTCCCTTTCCATGCCGTGCCGCATCGGCCACGGGCTGCGCACGCATCGGCAACGGCAGTGCAGCCGTTGATGATAGCGCAGCCCTATGACCACTCTGCCGCGCAGGCGTGAAAGCGGCCCCTGGATGTCTCCTAGGGAGATACCCGCAGATTGACCATTTTTGCAGACATCTGAAAGGTAGCTGAAAGGTCGCCCCCTTAATTTCCTCCCTGCCAGCGGCGGGACGGTTGCGCGCGCGCTTTTGATGCACCGCAACATCCTTAGCCGCACGGATTTCAAGCAGTTTTTTCGAGGAGAATCATTTTGCGCATTCGTAGCCAAAAGGACTTTGCCTCCGGCCTGATGTTCATCCTGGTCGGATTCAGCTTTTCCTGGGTCGCACGCGGGTATTCCATGGGTACTGCCGCGAAGATGGGCCCCGGGTATTTCCCGTTCTGGCTCGGCATCGTGCTCGCCTTGCTCGGCGCGCTGGTGCTGTGGAGTTCCCTGTCCGCCAAGAAGGAAGAAGACCAGCTCGCACGCTGGGACATCAAGACCCTGTTGTGGATCCTGGGTTCGGTGGTGCTGTTCGGCCTGATGCTCAAGCCGCTGGGCATGGTGCTGTCGGTGCTGGTGCTGGTGCTGGTGTCGTCGATGGCCAGCCATGAATTCAGCTGGAAGGGTGCCGTTGTCAACGCCATCGTCCTGGTGATCATCAGCCTGGGCGCCTTCGTCTACGGCATCAATCTTCAGATGCCGGTGTGGCCGGCATTCTTGGCAGGATAAGGAGACGGCCATATGGAACTACTAGCCAACCTGGGCCTGGGCTTCTCGACCGCCCTGACCCTGCAAAACCTCGCATACGCCTTCCTAGGCTGCGTGCTGGGCACCCTGATCGGCGTGCTGCCGGGCCTGGGGCCTCTGGCCACCATCGCCATGCTGCTGCCGGTGACCTACACGCTGCCGCCGGTGGCCGCGCTCATCATGCTGGCCGGTATTTACTACGGCGCCCAGTACGGTGGCTCCACCACCGCCATTCTGGTCAACCTGCCGGGTGAATCGTCGTCGGTGGTGACTACCATCGATGGCTACCAGATGGCCAGGCGAGGGCGAGCGGGGGTGGCGTTAGCCACCGCCGGCCTAGGCTCGTTCTTCGCCGGCTGCGTGGCAACCCTGATCCTGGCCGCGTTCGCTGCGCCGCTGTCGGAACTGGCCTTCAAGTTCGGCCCAGCCGAGTACTTCTCGCTGATGGTGCTGGGCCTGATCGGCGCCGTGGTGCTGGCTTCGGGCTCGCTGGTCAAGGCCATCGCCATGATCGTGCTGGGGCTGCTGCTGGGCCTGGTCGGCACCGACGTGAACTCGGGCGCAGCGCGCTTCTCGTTCGACGTGCCTGAGCTGACCGACGGTCTGAATTTCGTCTCGGTCGCCATGGGTGTGTTCGGCTTCGCGGAAATCATCGCGAACCTGGAGCAAAAAGATGCCCGCGAAACCTTCACGGACCACATCACCAACCTGTTCCCGACCAAGGCTGACTTCAAGCGCATGATCCCGGCAGTGCTTCGCGGCACGTTCCTGGGCTCCGCGCTGGGCATCCTGCCGGGCGGCGGTGCGGCGCTGGCTTCGTTTGCAGCCTACTCGCTGGAAAAGAAGACCTCGAAGTTCTCGCATGAGTTCGGCAAGGGCGCCATCGAAGGCGTGGCAGGTCCGGAATCGGCCAACAACGCCGCGGCGCAGACCTCCTTCATCCCGCTGCTGACGCTGGGCATTCCGCCCAACGCCGTGATGGCGCTGATGGTGGGCGCGATGACCATCCACAACATCCAGCCGGGCCCGCAGGTCATGACCAGCAACCCCGCGCTGTTCTGGGGCCTGATCGCCTCGATGTGGATCGGCAACTTCATGCTGATCATCCTGAACCTGCCGCTGATCGGGATCTGGGTCAAGCTGCTCAAGGTGCCTTACCGCTACCTGTACCCGGCCATCCTGGTGTTCTGCTGCATCGGCGTGTACTCGGTCCAGAACACCACGTTCGACGTGTTCCAGACCGCGGCCTTCGGCGTGATCGGTTACCTGTTCATCAAGCTCAAGTGCGAGCCGGCGCCGTTGCTGCTGGGCTTCGTGCTGGGGCCGATGATGGAAGAGAATTTCCGCCGCTCCCTGCTGCTGTCGCGCGGCGAGTTCAGCGTGTTCCTGACCCGCCCGCTGTCGCTTGGCCTGCTGATCGCGGCCGCCGTGCTGGTCCTGATCGTGGCGCTGCCGTCGATCAAGAACAAGCGCGAGGAAGCTTTCCAGGAAGAATAAGAGAGCAAGTCCCGCGGCCGGTATCCGTGCCGGCTGCGAGCGACGCTGCCACAGAAGTCCCTCAAGGTGCCGCAAGGCACCTTTTTTCATGCCCGCTGCGGCGCCCGGATGCTGGCGGCAAGCGCGCCAGCCAGCCCTTTGCCCGGGCTGCGAGCCCGGTACCGGGCCGAACGCCATGGTGCGGACCGGCTTGATCCCGCAGAACTCCAGCGCGGTCTTGCGCATCTGGCGGATGCCCGGCATGCGGTAGATCCATTTGAAATACCGGGGCGGCGTATCCATGGTCACCAGCAGATGCGCCGAGCGGCCGTTCAGGAGTTGCTCGGGAAAGCTCGGCGATTGGTACGAAACGCCAGTGGCATCCGGCGGTTGGCCCTGGCTTGGCTGATGGCGCGAACCTTGCCGCAAGCGCTTAACAGGGTAAGGCGTGCCCTCAGGGACAGACTCAAGCCCCCCCGAGGTGCCTTTCGCCGGCGCCAGGGGCATCGAACAGGCCTGCGCAGGCGTCCCGCACGGCCGCCGTGACGTGGCGGCGCGCCTGGTCGCGCCGCTCCAGCATGCCGATGGTGCGCAGCACCGGCGCGCCGCCGATTTCCAGCGGCAGGATGCGCAGCGCCTCGTCCTCCAGCCAGCGCGCACGCTGCAGCAACGGCACCACGGTCACGCCCACCTGCTGGCGCACCAGCTCGACGAGCGCCTCGATCGAGTTCAGCTCGAGAAACTCATTGACGCGCAGATGCGCGCGGCGCAGCGCCCGCGCAACCAGCATGCCGGTGCGCTGTCCGCGGTCGAAACGCAGGAAGGGGTTGGCCGCCAGCGCTTCACGCGCGTTCGCGCCCGGGCTGTCGCGCCCGGCAATCGCCACCAGCGGCTCCTGGTAAAGCGGCGTCCACACCAATGTGCCGGGCAGGCGGCCTGCCCCTTCCACCAGCATCGCCGCATCCAGCTCACCGGACTCCACCTGCGCCGCCAGCTCGATCGACTTGGCGCTGACCAGGCGCACGTCCAGTGCCGGGTACTCGCGCTTCATGCGCGCCACCACATGCGACAGGCCGCCCATGACCGACACCACCGCGCCCACCGCTACCGCGCCAGCCATCGCGTCCGGCGCTTCCGGAGGCAGCCGCATCTCGTCGTAGAGCGCTAGCATGCGGCGCGCCTGCGGCAACAGTTCGCGCCCGCCGGCATTGAGCGCCACCACCCGGCCGCCCCGGTCGAACAGCTCGCGGCGCAGCTCCATCTCCAGCGCGCGCATCTGCAGGCTGACCGCGGCCTGGGTCAGGGCCACCCGCTCGGAGGCCGCGGCAAAAGAGCCGTGGTCGGCCACGGCGACGAACGTGCGCAGGAAACGGATGGTGCTCATGGGGAGAACGTCATGATGTGCGGCTTGGTGTGTGCGGGTTGGTGTGCGGGTTGGCCTATGTCTTGTTCGGCGCACCAATACGGCGCACCAATACTTAAGAAAACCTTTAGACATAAGAAAGAAATATTAGCTTTCATTATGATGACCTGCACGGAATAATTGATCCGCAGCACCGCCTGGCAGCATCCGCGGCGGGGTGTGTTGCCCGAGGGCCGGCCCCGGCCTGCGTTTGCCTTGCTTCCCCGATCCGGAGATCACCATGAAACACTGGCTGCGCCTCGTTGGCACGAGCCTCGCCACGGGACTTGCGCTGAGCGCCGTTCCGGCACTCGCCGACACCTACCCCAACAAGCCGATCCGCCTGATCGTGCCGTTCCCGGCCAGCGGCGCGACTGATTTGCTGGCTCGCGCCATCGCGCAGAAAGTGGGCACCAACATGGGCCAGCAGATCGTGGTCGACAACCGGCCCGGCGCTGGCGGCGCCATCGGCTCCGACATGGCCGCCAAGGCCCCGGCCGACGGCTACACGTTGCTGATCGCCACGACCAGCACGCATTCGATCGGGCCGTACATCAACACGCGCCTGCCGTACAACACCGAGACCGACTTCACGCCGATCGGCCAGGTGGCGATCGCCACCAACGTGCTGGTGGTGCCGAACAGCCTGCCGGTGAAGAACGTCAAGGAGCTGATCGACTACGCCAAGAAGCATCCTGGCGAGCTGAACTACGCATCCAGCGGCAATGGCACCGTGGTGCACCTGACCGCCGAAGCCTTCAAGGCGCAGGCCGGCGTGTTCATCACGCACATCCCGTATCGCGGCACCGCGCTGGCCGTGCCCGACCTGATCTCCAACAAGGTGCAGATCCTGTTTGACAGCATCGTCTCGGGCCTGCCGCACGTGAAGGACGGCAAGCTCAAGGCGCTGGCCGTGACCAGCCTGAAGCGCTCGCCGCTGGCACCCGAGATCCCGACCGCCAGCGAGTCTGGCCTGCCCGGCTTCGAGTCCGATACCTGGTTCGGCATCTATGGCCCCAAGCACATGCCAGCCGAGCTGGTGAACCGCCTCAACGCCGAGTTCAACAAGGCGATCCAGGCGCCCGACGTGAAGGAGCGCCTGGGCAAGCTGGGCGCGGAACCCGTTGGCGGCACGCCGGCCCAGTTCGCCGCGATGGTCAAGAAGGACAGCGCGCGCTGGGGTAAGCTGATCAAGGATCGCAAGATCACCGTGGAATAACGTACGAGCGCTGGCAAGCCCGCCGCGGCATTGCGGCCAAGCGCTGCCAGCGCATCGAACCGAGACAAGCATGCAGAACTTCAACTGGACCAATCCCTACCCTTCCGTGCGCATCCCGCTGTTCGCGCGCAACGTGGTGTCCACCTCGCACCCGCTGGCGGCGCAGGCCGGCCTGCGCATGCTGCTCAAGGGCGGCAACGCGGTCGATGCAGCCATCGCCGCGGCGGCGGCCATCACCATCGTCGAGCCGGTCTCGTGCGGCCTGGGCAGCGATGCTTTCGCGATCCTGTGGGACGGCAAGGAAATGCATGGCCTGAACGCTTCGGGCGTGGCGCCGGCGGCATGGAGCCCCGAGTATTTCAAGAGCAAGTACGGCACGGATGCCAACGGCATCGCCAAGCGCCCCGTGCGCGGCTGGGACGCCGTCACCGTGCCGGGCGTGATCGCCGGCTGGGCCGCGCTGCATGAGCGCTTTGGCAAGCTGCCCTTTGCCGAGCTGATGGAGCCCGCCATCGAGATCGCCGAGCGCGGCTATGCCGTGCCGCCGGTGGTGGCGCACAAGTGGGCCGCCGCCGTGCCGGAACTCAAGGACCAGCCTGGCTACGCCGAAGCCTTCATGCCCAATGGCCGCGCACCCAACGTGGGCGAGAAGTTCACGCTCAAGGCTGCCGCCGACACGCTGCGCAAGATCGGCGCCAGCAATGGCCGCGCCTACTACGACGGCGAGATCGCCGAGAAGATCGTCGCCTTCAGCAAGGAATGCGGCGGCGCCATGACGGCCGACGACCTGCGCAACTACAAGCCGGACTGGGTCAAGCCGATCAGCAAGGCCTATCGCGGCTTTGAGCTGCACGAGATCCCGCCGAATGGCCAGGGCATCGCCGCGCTGGTGGCGCTGGGCATCCTCGGCCAGTTCGACTTGGCCGCGCTGCCGGTGGACTCGGTCGAGTCGCAGCACCTGCAGATCGAGGCGATGAAACTGGCCTTTGCCGACCTCTATCGCTACGTGGCGGACCCTGGCAGCATGGAAGTCACGCCCGAGCAGATGCTGGACGACGCATACCTGAAATCACGCGCCAAGCTGATCGACATGGAGCGCGCCACGCACTTCGATTTCGGCATGCCCAAGGTCGGGGGCACCATCTACCTGAGCGCCGCCGACGAGAACGGCATGATGATCTCGTTCATCCAGTCGAACTACATGGGCTTCGGTTCCGGCGTGGTCGTGCCGGGCACCGGCATCAGCCTGCAGAACCGCGGCGTAGGCTTCTCGATGGACCCGAAATCCCCCAACGTGGTGGCCGGCGGCAAGCGCCCCTTCCACACCATCATCCCGGCCTTCCTGACCAAGGACGGCCAGCCGGTGATGAGCTTCGGCGTGATGGGCGGCGACATGCAGCCGCAGGGGCATCTGCAGACCGTGGTGCGCATGGTGGACTACAACCAGCAGCCGCAGGCGGCCTGCTGCGCGCCGCGCTGGAAGGTCAACCGCGACTTCACGCTGGACGTCGAATCCACCATGGATCCGGCGGTCGTTGCCGGCCTGAAGGCGCGCGGCCACCAGCTCAAGTCGGTCGACGACCCGTACATGGATTTCGGCTCGGGGCAGTTTATCTGGCGCCTGTCGGATGATGCCGAGCATGGCTATGTGGCCGCCAGCGACAGCCGGCGCGACGGGCAGGCCGTAGGATTTTGAGTACCGGTAGGTAGTACTGGGAGCGCCCACCGCAAGGTGGGCTTTTTTTTGCCTGCACTGCCCTGGATACGGAACTGCACGGCGTGCGCGCCGACGGGCGTTTGCTGGTTGGCATCGGCTGCGTCGCTGAGAGCCATGCGCTGAGCCGGGCGCTTCACCCAACTGTCCGCAACTGGCCTGCTTGCCAAAGCAACGACTGTGCATGGCGTGCGCCGCGTAGGGCACTACACTGAGGCCTTCACCTTTGCTTTCGCCCCGGCCGCCATGACCACCTACGCTTTCCGCCTGCTCAACGTCTTTGCCGAATCCACCTTCGGCGGCAACCCCCTGTGCGTGTTCGAGGATGCGCGCGGGCTCGACACCGCCACCATGCAGGCCCTGGCACTGCAGTTCAACCTGTCCGAAACCACCTTTATCCTTCCCTCCGAGCAGGCCAGCGCGCACGTCCGGATTTTCACCACGGGCTACGAAATGCCCTTTGCCGGCCATCCCACGCTGGGCACTGCCCATGTGGTGCGCGACCTGGCCGCTACCGGCGACGCGCTCACGCTGGCGTTCAAGGCGGGCGTGGTGCCGGTGACCGCGCAGGGCGACGTGTGGACCTTCACGGCGCCGCATGCGGGTGCGCCCAGGACAGCGCCGGCGGGCCTGCCGGATGCGCAGATGGCATCGCTGCTCGGGCTCGCCGAGACCGACTTGCTGGCGGCACCGATCTGGGTCGACACTGGCGCCGACCAGTTGATGGTGCCCGTGAAGAGCGTGGACGCGGTGCGCCGTGCGCAGCCTGACGGCGCACGCCTGGCGTCCTGGCCGCAGAGCAGCCTGGGCCGCAAGACCGCTTACGTCTTCGCGTTCGACCCGACCCGGCCGGGCCAGGTGGTGTCGCGCTATTTCTTCACCAAGCAAGGTGGTGGCGTGGCCGAGGACCCGGGCACCGGCTCGGCCTGCGCCAACCTGGGCGGCTGGCTGATCGCCAACGACCACGCGCTGCCGGCCGCCTACCAGGTCGCGCAGGGCGAGGCGGTCGACCGGCCGTGCACGCTGCGCCTGGAAGTCACCGGTGAGCAGGCCATCCGCGTGGGCGGGCGCGTGATCGAGCTGGGACGCGGCACCATCAACCTGTAACGCGCAGGACTGCGGCGTCAACGCAACAGAGGGCGCGCTACTGCGTTACAGTGAGCGTCTGCCCGGTCTTCCCAACGCCCCGACGAGCGCCCCACATGCGCCGCCCCATATGCGCCACCCAACATGACCACGCCGCACGCCCTGACCACGCTGGCCGAGCTGGAGGCCCACTACGCCGAAGCCGGCGAAGCCTCGCTCGCCAAGGAAGTCGACTACCTGCACCCGCACTACCGTGCCTTCGTCGAGGCCGCCCCGCTCTGCCTGCTGTCCACGGTGCGCGCGGAGTACGCGGAAGTCTCCCCGCGCGGCGATGCGCCGGGCTTTGTGCAGGTGCTCGATGAGCGCACCCTGCTGCTGCCGGACCGGCGCGGCAACAACCGCCTGGACAGCCTGCGCAACATCATCGCCGACCCGCGTGTGGGCCTGCTGTTCCTGATCCCGGGCGTCAACGAGACCATCCGCGTGGCGGGCACCGCCCACGTCTCGGTGGACCCGGCGCTGATCGCGCGCTGCATCGTGGATGGCAAGGCGCCGGCGACCGTGCTGGTGATTTCGATCCAGTCGGTGTTCTTCCAGTGCGCCCGCGCGCTGGTGCGCTCCAGTCTGTGGGCACCGGAATCCCAGGTGGCGCGCAGCAGCCTGCCGAGCAACGGCACCATCCTTGCCGCCGTGAGCCGCGATCCCTTCGACGGCGTCGCCTACGACGAGTCGCAGCCCGCGCGGATGAAACAAACCCTGTATTGATCCCATGTACACCCCATCCCACTTCGCTAGCACCGAAAGCGACGCCATCGACGAGGTCATGCGCCGCTACCCCTTTGCCACGCTGGTCGGCAACGACGCCGACGGGCTGCCGTTCGCCACCCACCTGCCGGTGGTGGCCCAGCGCAGCGGCGACGCCTGGCAGATCGAAGGCCATATGGCGCGCGCCAACCCGCACTGGCGCTGGCTGGAGCAGACGCCCAGCGCCCTGCTGGTGTTCCAGGGGCCGCATGGCTATGTGTCGCCATCGTTGTACGAGCAAAAGCTGTCGGTGCCGACCTGGAACTACGTGGCCGTGCACGTGTACGCAGAGATCGCCACCATCCATGACGCCGACGCCAAGGATGCGCTGCTCAAGCGGTTGATCACGCAGAACGAGCCCGGCTACGCTGCGCAGTGGCGCGCGCTGCCGGAGGATTTCCAGCAGAAAATGCTGGGCGCGATCGTGGGCCTGCGCATCGTGCCCACGCGCATCGAAGCCAAGTTCAAGCTCAGCCAGAACCGCCCGGCGGGCGACCGCGCCCGCATTCTCGCGGCCCAGCAGGAAGGCAGCCCCACCGAGCGCGACATGGCGGACTGGATGGCGCGCATGACGGGCGCATGAAGAACGCCTGAAGACCCCCTGAAGCCCCCCTCACGGCCAGCTTCGAACCCAGCCCATGCGCCGCTCAGGCGCGCGGCAGCCACTCAGGCGCGTGCGTGCCCAGGGGCACCGATGGCAGCGCCCAGTACGCGGGCGTCTCGGACAATCGCCCCGCATGCGACACCGCGCGCAATTCGCCAAAGCCCGACGGCAACGTCACCAGCAGGTCTTCCACGTCCTCGAAGCACGGGTCCGGCGCCTGCAACCCGCCCTCGACCCGGCCCAGGCCGCGCAACCACTGGCCAACCTGCGCCAGCGACACCCGCACATGCCAGCTGCCGCCCTCGGCAGCACGGCGATGCAGGCCGGCCATGGCGCCTAGCGCCAGCAGGTAGCCGGCTGCATGATCCAGCACTTGCGCCGGCAGCGGCAGCGGCTCCTCGCTGTGCGCCGCGAGCGCTTCGGCATGATTGAAGCCGCTGGCAGTCTGCACCAGCGAATCGAAGCCGCGCTTGCCAGCCCAGGGACCCACGTGCCCATAGGCGCTTAACGTCACATAGACGATGCCCGGGCGGGCGCGGGCCACCGCCTCCGGCCCCACCCCTAACTCCGCCAGCCCCTGCGGGCGATAGCCCTGGATCAGCACGTCGGCGCCGTGCAGCAGCTTGTGCAGGGCCCGCTTGTCGTCGGGGTCGCGCAGGTCCAGCTGGCAGGCGCGCTTGCCGCGCCCAGTGTCGATCACCAGCGGGGCAATGCTGGGCAGATGGGCCGCGCTCACATGCAGCACATCGGCGCCATGCGCGGCCAGCGTGCGTCCGGCTACCGGCCCGGCGATGATGCGGGTGAAATCCAGCACGCGCACGCCGCACAGTGGGCGCGCGCCGGTGGCGGGCAGCGCGGCAAGCGGCTGCGGCTGCGCTTCGCCGATGCGCTCGATGGTCAGTGGCGGCATGCCGTGCAACGCCTGCCCCTGTGCATGGCGGTCCCATTCGTCGAAGCTGCGCAGGGCCGCCACGACCAGGCCGGCCTCGGAGGCGGTGGCCTCGAAGGCCTCGGCATCCCATTTCTGCAACGCTGAGCGCACCGCGGCGGGATCGTGCAGGCAACCCAGGATGCGCAGCACGCCGTCCCGATGATGGGGAAAATTGGCATGCACGCGTACCCAGCGCCCGTCGCCGCAACGGTAGAGGCCAGACACCTTGTCGCGGAACTCCGGCGCGGGCTCGCCGCCCACACGCAGGTAGCGCTCGCTGCGGAACTCGGCCACGGCGTGGCGCATGTCGACGGCCACGTCCTGCCAGCGCCCGCTGCGCTGCTGCCACAGCATGGCGGCGGCCAGCGCCGACGCGCCCAGGCTGGCCTGGGCGGCCGTGCCCACGGCGAACGACGACGGCAGCACCGGATCGGCACCGCTGAGCTGCAGCCGGTCCAGAGCGGCGGCTGGCAGCCCGGCGGCCAGCCAGAGCCCGGCTACGGCGTCTGGCGGGGTTGGGCGGGTGGTTTGGGAAATAGTTGGCGTCGGCATGGCGGCAAGGCTCCACAGGGCGGGTGCGCTCTCTCCATCCTAGGCCGCGCCGGGTGTTTTTGCGCCCGGGCGCGGAGTTTGCACGACTCTGGTCCCCGGCACGGTAAAATCACCCGATCCGGCATTCCGCCATGCAATCGAGCAGCGCGGCAGGCTGCGCGCCAGACTCCGGCCGCCGCCCCGCCTCCTGACTTAACCGCCCACCGGCGCCACCATGAGCAACGACCCCAAAGCCAACGACAGCACGACCGCCGCATCCAATTTCCTGCGCAGCATCATCGACCAGGACCTCACCGCCGGCACCTACGCCGGCCGCCAGGATGCCCAGGGCGAGCCGTTGCCCCCCGTCATCACCCGCTTCCCGCCGGAGCCCAATGGCTACCTGCATATCGGCCACGCCAAGAGCATCTGCGTGAACTTCGGCATGGCGCGCGATTTCGGCGGCCGCTGCCACCTGCGCTTCGACGACACCAACCCGGTCAAGGAAGACACCGAATACGTCGATTCCATCATCGACGCGGTGCACTGGCTCGGCTTCAGCTGGGACACCACGGCCAAGGACGGCAGCAAGCAGTCGCACCTGTATTACGCCAGCGACTACTTCGACCAGCTCTACGCCTTCGCCGAAAAACTGATCGAGCGCGGCGTCGCCTACGTGGATAGCCAAAGCGCCGAGCAGATCGCCACCAACCGCGGCGACTTCTCCCGCCCGGGCACGCCCTCGCCGTTCCGCGAGCGCAGCGTCGAGGAAAACCTGCAGCTGTTCCGCGACATGCGCGACGACAAGTACGCCGACGGCGAGCACGTGCTGCGCGCCAAGATCGACATGAACGCGCCCAACATCGTGATGCGCGATCCGGTGATCTACCGGATCCGCCACGCGCATCACCACCGCACGGGCGACAAGTGGTGCATCTACCCGATGTACGACTTCACCCACTGCATCTCGGACGCGCTGGAAAACATCACGCATTCGCTGTGCACGCTGGAGTTCGAGAACAACCGCCCGCTGTACGACTGGGTGCTGGCGCAGCTGCGCGAATGCGGCGTGTTCAGCGAGCCGCTGCCGCACCAGTATGAGTTCGCCCGCCTGAACCTGACCTACGCCATCACCAGCAAGCGCAAGTTGCTGCAGCTGGTGGTTGAAAACCGCGTGGACGGCTGGGACGATCCGCGCATGCCCACCATCGTGGGCGTGCGCCGCCGCGGCTTTACGCCGGAATCGATCCAGTTGTTCTGCGAGCGTATCGGCGTGGCCAAGTCCGATAGCTGGATCGACATGAGCACGCTGGAGGGCGCCGTGCGCGACGACCTCGACGCGCGCGCCGCGCGTGGCGCCGCCGTGCTGGATCCGCTCAAGCTGATCCTGGACAACTACCCTGAAGGCCAGAGCGACGACTGCACGGCGCCGGTGCATCCGAAGAAGCCGGAACTGGGCATGCGCGTCTTCCCGCTCACGCGCGAGCTGTGGATCGAGCGCGACGACTTCAGCGAAGCGCCGCCCAAGGGCTACTTCCGCCTGTTTGCGCCCAAGGAGGACGGCACCCCGGGCAGCAAGGTGCGCCTGCGCCACGGCTATGTGATCGAATGCACGGGCGTGGACCGCGACGCCGACGGCAAGGTCATCGCCGTGCACGCTAACTACCTGCCCGAGACCCGCAGCGGCACGCCGGGCGCGGACAGCGTCAAGGTCAAGGGCAACATCCATTGGGTCAGTGTGGCGCATGCCTATGAAGCCGAAGTGCGTCTGTACGACCGCCTCTTCAACGACCCGAACCCGGACGCCGGCGGCAAGAACTTCCTCGACGCGCTGAACCCGGACTCGAAGAAGATCGTCACCGCCTACCTGGAACCCGGCCTGGCGCAAGCCGCTCCGGAGGATCGCTTCCAGTTCGAGCGCCAGGGTTACTTCGTGGCCGACCGCGTGGATTCGAAGCCGGGCAAGCCGGTCTTCAACCGCATCGTCGGGCTGCGCGACAGCTGGGGGAAATAGGCCCATGCAAACCGTAACCTTCCCGCTGGAGGGCGAGCATATCGCCCTGAACGACCTGCTCAAGGTCGCCGGCGTGTGCGACAGCGGCGGCGCCGGCAAGGCGCTGGTGGCGGCCGGCGAAGTCTCGGTCGACGGCGCGGTGGAATCGCGCAAGACCGCCAAGATCCGCGCCGGCCAGGTGGTCAGCGTGGCTGGCGTGAAGATCCGCGTGGTGGCAGCCTGAGGCCGTCGCGTTCGCGAGCACGCCCGGCGGCCGGCCAGTCCGGTCGCCGGGCGTTTTCCTCCAAGCAAAGGAAATGACGATGCCGATCGCATTCTGGTGTGTGCTGCTGGCGGGGATCCTGCCCGTCGTGACGGTGGGCGTGGCCAAGGCGAGCGGACGCGCCTTCGACAACCATGACCCGCGCGGCTGGCTGGAAAAGCAGGCCGGGCGCGCGCGGCGCGCCGACATGGCGCACCGCAATCACTTCGAGGCCTTCCCCTTCTTCGCCGCGGCCGTGCTGAGCGCCACGCACCTGCAAGCACCGGCGGCGCGCATCGATGAACTGGCGCTGGTCTTCCTCGCCGCGCGCATCCTGTACACCGTGTGCTACCTGGCAGATCGCGCCACCTTGCGCACGCTGTGCTGGACCGTCGGCTTCCTGTCGGTGATCGGTATCTTCCTGTTGCCGGTGTTCGTCCACTGAGGACACGCATCATGCGGCTTTCGGCAACTGTCGCTTGCGCGCTCTGCCTGCTGGCGCCATGCCTGCCCGGCACGGTGCAGGCGCAGCCTGTCAACTTCACGGTGGACCCGACGCACACCACGGTGTACTTCGCCGCCAGCCACTTTGAGCGCACCTCGGTGCGCGGCCGCTTCGGCAAGATCGATGGCCGCATCAGCTTTGACGAGGCCAGCGGCAGCGGCGCGATCGATTTCACGGTCGATGCCGACTCGGTCGATTCCGGCAACCGCACGCTGGACGGCATCCTGCGTTCGGCCCAGTTTCTCGATGCCCAGAATTTTCCCGTGGTCCGGCTGCGCGCGAATCGCTTCGTGCGGGACGGGGACCGGCTGGTAGCCGTGGAAGGCGAACTGACCCTGCACGGCGTCACGCAGCCGCTGCGGCTGGAAGCCGAGCGCTTCAGTTGCGGCGAGATCTCACTGTTCGGCATCAAGCGCCACGTTTGCGGCGGAGATTTCCGCGCCGTGCTCTCGCGCAGCGCGTTTGGCATGACCCGCTTCCTGCCGGACGTAGGCGATACCGTGGTTCTGACCATGTCGGTGGAAGCCATGCCGGCACTGCCGGCGCTGGAGTGACAGCCACGTCACGCTTGCCTTCTTGCCGCTGCGGCATGTCGGCCCCGCGACACCTGAAAGCCGGAATTCTTCTGTAGAATCAGCGGTTTGCATTTTTTCGGCAGGCCCTCTCGCGGCCTCCGCCTGAACGGGAAACCCGAGAACAATGATCACGATTCAAGTTGGGGATGTGGTGGCGGCCTCGCTAGCCGCCGCGGGCGCCTGCCTGCTCTGCAGCATCCCGATGGCCTTCCTGCGCAATTTCCCCGCGTGGGCCCTGCGCACCTATGGGCGCCGCGCACTGCTGGTGCCCCTGCTGATCCTGCCGGTAGGCAGCTGGCTGGCCAGCCTGGCCCTGTCGGGACAGATCGACAGCCCTGCCGGGCACGCCATGGTGATCGCCATCGCTTTTCTCTGCCTGACGCTGGCGTCGGCGCTGCTGCGCTACTACCTGAGCGATTACAAGAAATCCCGCTGAAGCGCCGCAAGGCCCGCCATGAGCACGCCCCTGCGCTTTGACATCGAGGCCGGCGCCGAAACGCTGGCTGCCGACCGCATCGACACCGGCAACGGGGCAAGCTGCCTGCTGCTGCACGGCGCGGGCACCAGCCACCGCGCGCGCTGGCTGGCCTTGCGCCAGGCGCTTGCCGCGCAGGGCGTGGGCAGCGTTGCCATTGATTTTTCCGGCCACGGCGAAAGCTCGGCGCGCACGCCTAACTCGCTGGCCAAGCGCCTGCGCGAGGCCCAGGCGGCGCTGGCGCACCTTGACGGCACCGCCCCCCGGGCCGTGATCGGTATCAGCATGAGCGGGGAAATCGCCGTGCGGCTGGCCGCCGACCCGCGCAACCATATCGGACGGCTGCTGACGCTGGTAGGCGCCGCCTATGACCCCGCCGCGTTCGAACTCCCCTTCGGCCCGGCCTTTACGGCAGTGCTGCGCACCCCCGGCAGCTGGCGCGCCTCGCTCGCCTTCGACCTCATTACGGGGTTCCGCGGCCGCCTGACGCTGGTGCGCGGCGCCGGGGATGCGGTCATTCCGCCCGGCATCGCCGATACGCTCGCCGAACGCGCCGGCCTGGCCGAGCGCGTGGAGGTGATCGACCTGCCGGATACCGGCCACTTGCTGGGCGAGGCCTGGCAGAACCAGCCCGGCTTTGCCAACAGGCTGAGTGCGATCGCGCTACGCGCCGTGGGCGCCTGAGCGCGCACTTGAAAGTCCGGCGCGAGATCGCCCTGCCCGATTCACGTATGATGCGGCCTTTCGCTTCTCGCAGCCTTTGCCGCCCCCGCTTCCTTCATGGCTCTTAAATCCACCATCTACAAGGCCGAACTGTCCGTCTCCGACATGGATCGGCCCTACTACGGCAGCCACGCCCTGACTATTGCCAAGCACCCGTCGGAGAACGACGCGCGCATGATGGTGCGGCTGCTGGCCTTTGCCTGCGAAGCCAGCGACACCTTGACCTTCACCCGCGGCCTGGACGAGCCCGACGAGCCGGACCTGTGGGAAAAGACCCTCACTGGCGACATCGCACACTGGATCGAGCTGGGCCAGCCCGACGAATCGCGCCTGAAGCGCGCCGCGGCCCGTGCCGATCGCGTCACCGTGTTCACCTACAATGGTGCGAGCGCGCGTGAATGGTGGAAGGGCATGGCCGGCAAGGCGGGCAAGCTGCGCAACGTGACCATTTACAATGTGCCGGCCGAGGCGGTGGAAGCACTTGCCGCCCTGGCCCAGCGCGCCATGCGGCTGTCGGTGACGATCCAGGATAGCGAGATCTGGGTCAGCGACGACGACCACAACGTCCGCATCACGCTCGAAGTCCTGCAACAGCCCGCGGGCTGAGCCAAACCCGTTCAACCAATCCGCCCGGTGCGGCCGGCTTGCCGCCAGCCTCACCGAACCCGTGACCCTCGCTGATACAGCACAAGGAAGCCATCCATGAATACCACTCCCTCCGGCCTGCAATTTGAAGACACCGTCACCGGCGAAGGCGCCGAAGCCACGGCAGGCAAGCATGTCACGGTGCACTACACCGGCTGGCTCTACGAGAACGAGCACGCCGGCCGCAAGTTCGACTCGAGCAAGGACCGCAACGACCCGTTCGTGTTCCCGCTGGGCGCCGGCCACGTCATCCGCGGCTGGGATGAAGGCGTGCAAGGCATGAAGGTTGGCGGCACCCGCCGCCTGGTGATCCCGGCCGAGCTGGGCTACGGCGCGCGCGGCGCGGGCGGCGTGATCCCGCCCAACGCCACGCTGCTGTTCGAAGTGGAACTGCTGGCAGTCTGATCGCCTGGCCGCCGCTGCGGCGGCGGCCGGGCGCATCCATCCGCACCTTGCGCGGAAGGGACAAGAAAGAGGGGCGCCCACGGGCGCCCCTCCTTGCATTGCGCTGCCGACAGGCCGCGATCAGAAACTGATCGCGGCGTTGCCCACGTCGACCCGGACCTTGTCGCGGTCCAGCAGGCGGGCGGCATGGCGGGCGTAGTCCTGGGCCCACGCGGCATCGCCGCTGAAGCGCTGCTCGCCGGAGAACTTGGCCACGCTGAGGATCTTGTCGATCACCAGCACTTTGCCGACCGGACTGGAGGCCTGGCAATCGAGCTCGGCGTACTCGCGGTCGAACCAGCGCCAGCCAGCATCCTCGGTGACCGCCGCCAACTCTGCGTCGCCAATGGTGAAGCCAAATTCCTTGCCGGTACCGAAAACTACCGTGAGCGTGCGCGCCATAGCCTGTTCTCCTGGTTGATGCCCCATTGTAAAGACATAGCAGGTGATACCGCCACCTTGCCCAGCAGATAGTGCCAGTCCGCGACAGGAATCCCTGCGTCACCGGGGCAGTTCGCAGCGCGGCGCCAGCACCGCCTGCGCCACCTCGGCGCCGGGCTGCTGCGCGAAGGCAACCCAGGCCAGCTTGCGCGGGTCGGCCCCGGTTGGCAACGGCACGCTGCCCGACCAGGCCAGCCCCTCGGCCGGCACCGTGAAGGGGCCCAGCCAGAGCCGCACGACACGCTCGTGACGCAGCGTGGCGCCTTGATTCTCGCCGGCCTTCACCGACGACACCAGCCCGTCCTCGACCAGCGCGGCATAGGCCTGCAGTGGCCCGGAGCGGGCCGCCGGTGTCACGTTCAGCGCGACCTGCGCTTGCCCGGCGGAGAGCGCCTGCCAGCCCAGCCGAAGCGAGGCGCCGGGCGCTTGCGCGTTGATCTCGGCGACGCGCGCCGCGACCTCGCCTGCGTCGTGCCAGCGGCGCTGCTCGCGCGCGCCGACAAACACCTCGGGCGTATATACGGTATGACTGCCGACCGCGCCCGCCAGCGTGCGCTGGCGAGCGGTGAACACCGGGCTGGCAAAGCGGTCGCGCCAGCCCAGGCTGTCCCAGTAGTCGACGTGCAGCGCCAGCGCCTGCGAGGCCGGCAACCGAGCGGCCTGCGTGCCGAGCCAGTGATCGGCCGGCGGACAGCTGCTACAGCCCTCCGACGTGTAGAGCTCGATCAGCGCTAGCCGCTGGGGTGGGCTGTCATGCAGGCACGCGGCCGGCACGGCGCTGGCCGCAGCGCGCACCGGGCCGGCCAGCGCGGCGAGCATCAGCATCGGCGCCCAGCGCATTGGCCAAGATCTGGGCTTGCAGGATTTACGCGCAGGGGTGCGCGGCCCGGCTGCCCGTTGCGCGATGGCATCGGCCTGAGCCGATTGTTTGAGATACTTGTGCATGCTGGACCTCCGAAGGCTGCCTGACCGTTGTCAGTCGCATACAGCCTGCCGGACCTTACAGACATTTCTGCGTGCCATGTGGTTTCCATGCCGCCTGCCACGCAGCTTTGGATTATGCTTGCATCATGGCCATCACCCGACAAGATCTCGAAACAGATCGGCTGCGTGCTTCTCTTTGCAGCACGCCGGTGGCTTCCTCGCTACTTCCCGAAGAAGCTTTCGAGCGTTCTCTGCGCGCGACGCTGGACCAGCGGCCGGATACGCCTGGGCTGGCCGGCGATGTCCTGCTGTTCGGCTATGGCTCGCTGATCTGGAACCCGATGGTGATACACACGGACCGCCAGCTGGCTACCGTGCATGGCTACCACCGCGGCTTCTACCTGTACTCGCGCATCAACCGCGGCACCTGGGACGACCCGGGCCTGGTGCTCGCGCTGGACCGCGGCGGCTCGTGCCAGGGCGTCGTCTTCCGCATCCCCCATCACATGATCGAGCAGGAATTCCGCCTGCTGTGGCGCCGCGAGATGCTGACCGGCGCCTACCACCCCCGCTGGCTCAATGTGAAGATGAACGGCAGCCCGCGGCAGCGCGCCCTGGCCTTCGTGATGAACCGCGGGCACGAAGCCTATGCCGGACGCTTGCCGGACGACCGCGTGGTGGCCTGCCTGCGCCACGCCTGTGGCCTGTATGGCCCGGCCCGCGAGTACCTGCAACAGACGCTGCTTGGCCTTGCCACCAACGGGGTCGACGATCCCTACCTGGGCCGGCTCTGGCGCCGGCTGCAGGATACGGATGCCACGGCCGCACAGGCTGTCAGCGAACCCGCCTGACCCAGGATCGACCAGGATGCCACGCCCTGCTGCCCGCCCCCGCCGACTGGTGCTTGCTGAAGTGCTGGGGCTGACCGGCTTGCTGATGGGCGGCGCGCTGCTGGCCGGCCCCGGCGGATCGACGCTGGCCGCGCGCCCTGCCGGCAACGGCCCGGCCCAGTCATCGCCGCGCTCGCACGGGCAAGGCGCCGCGGGCTCCGCCGCTGCCGCGCACGATAGCGTTGGCGGGCTCGACCGCAATCTCCTTGCCGCGGCAACGCTGGGAGATCTCGAACTGGTCAAGCGCTTGCTGGCTTCGGGCGCTTCCGCCCAGGCCGCCGACGAACGCGGCCGCAGTGCCTTGCTGGTGGCGGTCTACAGCCGCCATACCGAGGTTGCCAAGGCACTGGTGGCGGCCGGCGCCGATGTCAACCGCAAGGACATGGAATCCAACAGCCCCTTCCTGCTGGCCGCGGCCACCGGGCAGCTTGAGCTGGTGCAGCAGGCACTGGCGCATGGCGCCGATCTCAACAGCACGGACAGCTACGACAACACCGCCCTGATCGCCGCGTGCGAGCATGGCAATACCGAAGTGGTGAAGGTGTTGTTGAAAGCCGGCGTGGCGGTCGACCATATCAATCGCCAGGGCTGGACCGCGTTGCTGGAGACCATCGTCATGGGCGATGGCAGCGCGCGGTATGAAGACACCGTGCAGTTGCTGCTGGATGCGGGCGCGGACGCCAACCTTGCCGACCGGGATGGCACCACCCCGACCCGGCACGCCCGCGAGCGCAGCTACAAGACCATGGTGAAGATGCTGGTGCGCGTGCGCGGGCACTGACGCGGGCACGGATGTGCCCGCGCATCCCGCTGACGCAACGCTATCCGCTCAGGCCACTCAGGCCGCCGGCTTCGACTCCGCGCTGCGCGCGTTCTCGCTTTCCTGCAGCGCGCGCCACATCACCTTGCCCGTGCCCGACTTGGGCAGCGCGTCGACAAACTCCACCACGCGAGGGTACTTGTAGGCCGCCATGTTTTCCTTGGCCCATTCGATGATTTCCTCGGGCGTGGTCTTGCCCTTGGCATGCGTCTTGAGCACCACCACCGCCTTCACGGTTTCGCCCCGATAGGCATCGCGCGTGCCGATGATGCAGGCCTCTTGCACGTCGGGATGCTTGTACAGCAGGTTCTCCACCTCTGCCGGCCACACCTTGAAGCCCGACGCGTTGATCATGCGCTTGAGCCGGTCGGTGATGAAGTAGTAGCCCTCTTCGTCCATGCGGCCCAGATCGCCGGTGCGGAAGTAGGTCTTGCCATCGAACTCGATGAAGGCATCGCGCGTGGCATCCGGCTTGCCCCAGTAGCCCTTGAACACCTGCGGGCCGCACACGATGATCTCGCCAGTCTCGTTGAGCGCCACTTCCTTGAGCGTGACCGGATCGATCACGCGCGCGTCGGTATTGAAGGTGGGCACGCCCAGGCACTGCAGCTTGGGGCGGTCGACCGGATTGCTGTGGGTCGGCGCCATGGTCTCGGACAGGCCATAGCCTTCAACGTAGTTAAGGCCGAACTGCTGCTTCAGGCGCTGCGCTACCGCCTGCGGCATGGCCGCGCCGCCGCCGCCGATATAGCGCAGGCTCGACAGGTCGAACTGGTCCAGGTTCGGGCTGCCCAGGAAGTCGATCACCATGGTCGGGATATTGGTCCAGTGCGTGATCTGGAAGCGCGAGATCAGCCGGCCCGCGACTTCGCGGTCCCAGCGCGGCAGCATCACCACGGTAGCGCCGCTGTAGATCGGGCCGTTCATGCCGTACTGCATGCCGGTCACGTGGAACAGCGGCAGCACCGCCAGGATCGTCGATTCGGCGCCGCTGCCGCTCCAAATGCCGCCGCCGATCGCGTTATGCATGACGGAGCGGTGGGTGTGGATGCAACCCTTGGGAAAGCCGGTGGTGCCCGAGGTATAGGGCATCACCGCCATATCGTCCGGGCCCGCGGTATGCGGCCCAGGCACCAGTTGCGCGGCAAGCGCATCGGCCCAGGGGGTGGCGCCGGCCGGCAGCGGATGCTGTGTGGTCAGCCAGGCGCCCGGCGCGTCTTCGGGGTTCTCGTAGCTGGCCGGCAGCGCATCGCTGTATTGCGTGACCAGCAGGTGCTGCAGGCGCTGCTCGGGCGGCAACTCGTTATTGGCCTGCTCGGCGCCCATGGCCAGATCCGCGCTGCAGATCGCCACGCTGGCCTGCGCGTCAGTGATGTAGTGCTTGAACTCCTCAGTCCTGTTCATCGGATTGACCGGCACGACCACGGCATCCGCGCGCAGGATCGCGTAATAGGCAATGATGAACTGCGGGCAGTTCTGCATATACAGCAGCACCCGGTCGCCCTTCTTCACGCCGGCCTTTTGCTGCAGCCAGCCCGCCATGGCGCTGGCCTGGGCTTCCAGCGCCCGGAAGGTGATGGCGTTGCCGAAATACCGGATGGCCGCCTTGTCGGCGTAGCGATGGGCGGAGACCACCAGGTTGTACCAGAGCGACGTCTCCGGCAGCACGATCTTGGTGGGCGCGCGCTTGGGCCAGAACTGGAAATGCGGGCGCGCGGGCTGGGGGGTCTGCATAAAGGTCTCCTGTGCGGTCTATCCGACCTGGTCTTGGATGCGAGGCGAGAGATGAATTTGTCGAAACCAACAATCAGTCAAGCAATATAACCGAACGACCGTTCTTTTTTCAATCCATCGCTTACCCTTGCCTGCGCCGGCATCCACGCCGCGCGGCGTGCAAAGGTTGCATTCGGCGGGGCGGTCCCAATATGAAAGAGAAGACGTCGTTGCGCGAGTGGAGCCTTTCGCGCGGGCGTTCCACACTCCGAGGCCAAGCCATGAGCGACGTAACCCTGCAGAATTTTGACGCCGACGTGATCGAGACGTCGCGCCACATCCCCGTGCTGGTGGATTTCTGGGCACCGTGGTGTGGCCCTTGCCGCACCTTGGGGCCGATGCTGGAAAAGCTTGAGGGCGAAGCGGCCGGCAAATGGCGGCTGGCCAAGGTGAACGTGGATGAGAACCAGGAGCTGGCATCGCATTTCGGCGTGCGCAGCATTCCCCACGTGGTGGCGTTCGCCGATGGCCAGGCGGTGGACCAGTTCATCGGCGTGCTGCCGGAATCCGGGCTGCGCGAGTTTATTGCCCGGGTAATGCCCGACCCGGGCAGGGTGGCCCTGCGTGCTGCCCGCGACGCTGCCGGCGCGGGCGACCGCGAGGCGGCCAGGTCGGCGTTCCAGGCGGCACTGGCGTTCGATCCTGGCTTCGATGCCGCTCGCCTTGAATACATCGGCTTCCTGCTGGACGAGGATGCGCTGGACCAGGCCCAGCCGGAGTTCGGCATGTTGTCTCCCAACGCGGCCCAGGAGGACGGCTACGCTGCGCTGCGCACCCGGATCGAGGCCATGCGCGGTGCCTCGGACCTGCCCGACGCGGCGACCCTGGCGGCCCGTGTCGCCGACGCCCCCGGTGACCTGCAGGCGCGGCTGGACCTGGCGCGCGCGCTGATCGCGCATCGGCAATATGAGCCGGCGCTGGAGCAACTGCTGGCCATCGCGCGCACGGATCGCACCTTCGAGGACGATATCGGCCGCACGGCCATGCTGTCGGTATTCAAGCTGATGAGCGACCAGCCCGACGTGGTGTCGCGCTATCGCCGGCTGCTGGCCTCGGCGCTCAATTAAACTGGCGGGTGAACGCGGCGGGCCGGGCCCGCCGTTTTATTTCCCTGCAACCGCCCTGCTCCACCGTGACTGCCTCCCCGCCCCGCCTGATCGACTTCCAGACCGACCCCGAACCGCTTCCGAGCCACGATCGCCCACGCCCGGAACGGCTGGTTGCCGGCAACCCGGACCGCACCACCTGGACGCACTACAGCGCCAGCCAGGGCGATTTCGATTGCGGCATCTGGGCTTGCGAGCCGGGCGCGTGGCGCATTGCGTTTCCGGCTGGCAAGGAGGAGTTTTTCCATGTCATCAGCGGCCGCCTGCGCATCAGCGACGACGCGGGAAACGCCCATGAATTCGGGCCCGGCGACGCCTGCGTGATCCCAGCCGGCTTCACCGGCCTGTTCGAGGTGCTCGAACCGGTGCGCAAGCACTTTGTCGTGCTGGACCGGGCTGCCGCCGACGCAATTTAGGCAATCTAGGCCATCTGGCCCGCCTGCTCCGGCGGCGCCTCGATCAGGCTGAAGCCGTTCTCGCGCATGTGGTTGACCATCATCGCGTCCATCCCCTTCACGTGCTGGTCGAACCAGCCGGGCAACTCCGACAAGAGCCGTCGGCCCAGCGCCAGGTCGCCCTCGGCCACCTTGTCGCGCACCGCGCCGGCCACCGCCAGCACCTGCTCGTGCTCGCCGCGGTGGCAATGCTGCGGGCCGAAGGCCATCGCCTCCATCCACGCTTCCTCCTGGCCGAAATGATGGCGGGTATGGTCGATCCACGCGTCCAGGGCTGCCAGGAAGCCCGCATCGTCGGCGCGCGTGGCGGCGTCCAGCAGTTGGACGAATTCGGCGTGGGTGGCATCGGTGACCGGCTCGCCCAGCAGCAGGTCGGGGGCCAGCGTGGCGGTGCCGGTCAAAGAGGAATCGGTCATATCGGGGGGAACAATATCGCGAAAACCGCAAGGATACCGAATCCGCGGCGGCCCGGACTGATCCAGGACAAACCACAGCGCCGCCAAGGACGGCGGCACGCGCAGGGTATGCTCAAGGCTGGCTCCATCACTGCACCAGGCTGATCCCTGGCTTCCCATGCCCCGACTGCTCTTCTTCTGCGGCCATGCCGGCACCGGCAAGACCACCCTGGCCCACCGCCTGATCGGCCCACTGATGCAGGTCACCGGCGAGCCGTTCTGCCTGCTCGACAAGGACACGCTCTACGGCGGATACAGCGCCGCGGCAATGGGCGCGCTGACCGGCGACCCGAACGACCGCGACAGCCCGACCTACCTCAAGTACCTGCGCAATGCGGAATATGATGGCCTGCTGGATACCGCGCGGGAGAACCTCGCCCTGGGCATCAGCGTGATCGTGGTGGGCCCGCTATCGCGCGAGGTGCGCGACCACCTGCTGCACGATCCCGAATGGCTGCGCGTGCCCGCCGGCACCATCGTGCGCACCCTGTGGGTGCACCTGCCGGAGGACGAGGCGCATGCGCGCATCGTCAAGCGCGCCAATCCCAACGATGCCTACAAGCTGGCGCACTGGGACGATTACCGCACCCGGCGCTTCATGCCCGAGCCAGCGCAGTACCCCGAGTTGGCCTACTTCGACAATACGGCGCCGGACGACGCCGCGCTGAACGCGCTGCTGGCCACGCTCGCGGCGTAGCCAGCCGCCGCGATGCTCATTCCGGCGCCGTGGAAACGTCCGGCGCCGTGAGGGCGGCCAGCACGCTGGACGCCGCCACCATGCCGAACACCGCGGTGACCGCCACCGAGGAGCCGAAGCCGGCGCAGGCCAGCCCCTGCGGGCCGGCCGAGGCGCCTGGCGCGGCTTGCGGGGCCTCGTCGATCTCGCAGGACTGCTGCTCGGGCTCCGGATAGCGCAGCGGCTCGTCGGAGAAGACCGCGTCGATGCCGAACTTGCGCTTGGGGTTGCGCGGCCAGCCCCAGTCCTTGCGCAGGGTGGAGCGCACCTTGGCCAGCAGCGGATCCTGCACGGTGCGGGAGAAATCCACCACGCGGATGCGGGTCGGGTCGAGCTGGCCGCCGGCGCCGCCGCAGGTGATGATGCGCCGGCCCACGCGGCGTGCCCAGCCCAGCATGGCGATCTTGACCTTGACCGAGTCGATCGCATCAATGATGTAGTCGTGCCCGTCGAGCAGTTCGACCAGATTCTCCGGGGTCACGAAATCGTCCACCTCGGTCACCCGGCAGCGCGGGTTGATCTGCACCATGCGCTCCGCCATGGCCTGCACCTTGGCGCGGCCATAGGCGTCGCCCAGCGCGTGGATCTGGCGGTTGGTATTGGACACCGCGATATGGTCCAGATCGATCAGCGTGACACGGCCGACCGCGTTGCGCGCCAGCGCCTCGGCTGCCCAGCTGCCCACCCCGCCGATGCCGACCACGCAAACGCTGGCCGCCTCCAGCCGCGCCAGGCCCGCCGCTCCATACAGGCGCGCCACGCCACCGAAGCGCCGGTGGTAGTCGTCATCCTCCGGGCTCTCGTGGGTAAGGGCCGGCGGCAGTTGCGCCAGCTCCGGTTCCGGCTGGGTGGAGGTTGCGGGGACGGAGTTGCTCATTTCTACGCTCGAAGCTGGCTGAATTGGAGGACACTGCGGGGGAAAAGCGCGCGTTGCCGCACCTTGTCAGCCAGGCGCCGACAGGGGAGCGGGGCGCGCAACTATACAATACCCATAGCAGTGGTTCGACCGCCGCATTGTCTCGCAGAGCGCGCACGGCTGCCGGCGCCAACCAGGAAACCGATCCCATGCCCCTGCGCCGCAAGGCCGTTCTCTGGAGTGTACTGACACCGCTGGCGCTGATCGCGGCGCTTGTCGTGATCATTCTGACCTTCGACTGGAATCGCCTCAAGCCGTGGCTGAACCAGAAGGTCACCGAGGCCATCGGCCGGCCCTTTGCCGTCAATGGGGACCTCACCCTGACCTGGCGCAGCGCCGAAGGCGAGACCGGTTGGCACACCTGGGTCCCCTGGCCACGCCTGTCTGCCCGGGACATCACCGTCGGCAACCCGGAATGGGCACAGGAGGCCAACTTTGCCACCGTGCGCGAATTGATCTTCGTGCTACGCCCGCTGCCCCTGCTCTCCCACCAGATCTCGATCACCAGCATTACCGTCGACAGCCCGGCGGTCTGGCTGGAGCGGCTGGCCGACCAGCGCAACAACTGGACCTTCGTCACGCCCACCAGCAAGGCGCCATCGCCATGGCGGCTCGACATCGGCGAGATCTCGCTGGCGCGTGGCGACCTGGCGCTGAACGACCAGGCAATGAAGATTGAGCTGCAGGCGCGCCTGGACACCATCGGCGACGCCGCCCTCTATGACAAGACCCGCGACGGGGCCCTGATCGCGCCCCCGGAATCCGCCACGGTTGGCCAGCCCGGCGGCGCTGGCGCCGCCGGCAACGCCAGCCAGCGCTATGGCCTGCGCTGGAAGGCCACGGGACGCTACAACCAGGCCACCATCAACGCCACCGGCAAGGCCGGCACCGTGCTGAGCCTGCGCGACACCCAGGCCCCCTTCCCGCTGCAGGCCGATGTGCGGGTGGGCAACACCCGCGCGGTCGTGGAGGGCACGCTGACCAACCCCGCCCACCTGGGCGCGCTCGACATGCACCTGCAGCTGTCCGGCGACAATATGGCCAAGCTGTACGCGCTGACCGGCATCGTGCTGCCGAGCACCCCGCCCTACGAGACCCGCGGCCGGCTGGTTGCCACCTTGCGCAAAGGTGCTTCCGTGTACCGGTACGACAAGTTTTCCGGACGCGTCGGTGGCAGCGACCTGAACGGCTCGCTCACCTACACGCAGCGCCAGCCACGCGCCCTGCTGTCGGGCGAACTGGAATCGAAGCAACTGCGTTTCGAGGACCTGGCCCCGCTGATCGGTGCGGACGCCAAGCCCGGGCAGGCGGCATCCGACAGCACAGTGCGCCAGCCCGCCGACAAGGCGCTGCCAGTGGCGCCGTTCCGCACCGAGCGCTGGGACAGCATCGACGCCGACGTGAAGTTCACCGGCAAGCGCATCATCCGCACCGCCGACCTGCCGGTCACCGACCTCGTCACCCACCTCAAGCTCGATGACGGCGTGCTGACGCTGGACCCGCTGAACTTTGGCGTGGCAGGCGGCAACCTGATGTCGTCGCTGCAGCTCAACGGCAAGCGCGAGCCGCTCGCCGCCACCATCGACATGAAAGCGCGCCACCTCCAGCTCAAGCAACTGTTCCCGAAGTTCGAGTCGATGCGCGCCAGCGTGGGTGAGGTCAACGGCAGCGCCAAGCTGAGCGCCACCGGCAACTCGGTGGCGGCCTTGTTGGGCTCGTCCAATGGCGAGGCCAAGCTGCTGGTGGAAAACGGCACGGTCAGCAAGTTCCTGCTCGAGGCGATGGGCCTGAACGTGGGCAGCGTGGTGATCTCCAAGCTGTTCGGTGACAAGCCGGTGCAGATCCATTGCGGCGTCAGCGATTTCAGCTTCACCAACGGCGTGGCGCGCTCGCGCGTCTTCGTCATCGACACCCAGGACGCCCTGATCGACACCAGCGGTGCCATCGACCTTGGCAGCGAGCGGCTAGCGCTCACCGTGCGGCCGGATTCCAAGGGACTGCGCGTCTTCTCGCTGCGCTCGCCGCTCTATGTGGGCGGCACGCTGAAGAAGCCCTCGGTCAGCCCGGACATCGGCGTGCTGGCCTTGCGCGCCGGCGGCGTGGTGGCACTGGCGCTGGTCGCGCCGGTGGCCACGGCAGTCCTGCCCCTGATCGATCTATCGACTGCGCCCGACAGCCAGTGCGGCAAGCTGCTCGCGGAGATTCGCAAGCGCCCGACCGCGCCGCCGCCAGGGCAGGCCTACCGCGACCCGAAGACCGGCAAGACCAGCCGGGCGGCCGGCCCTGCCCCTTCGCCGGACGTGCAGGCCGCGCCGGCCGCCTCGGCACCGGTCAAGCCCGCTGCACCGTCGCGCCCCGGCGCACCCGATCGGCCAGCGCCAGGCAATTCGCTCTATCAGGGCGGCTGACCGGCGGTGCGCCGCCCGGTTGCAGGCCGGGCGCTACCTGTTTGCGACACCTTGCGACACCCCTTCCGCCGTCGACGCAATTACGCAACACTTTGGTGCATTGCAGCGCAAGGCATCGTTGTGCATCGCCCACATTCGGCCGCATAATTAAACGGCCATTTACAACGACGTTTCCAATACATGGCGTGAAGCGGATGTCCGGCTCCGATGCATTTCGAGGCTGGCATCCTTCTCAGGGTGCGGCTTCGGCCGCACTTGTTTTTCCCGATTTTCCCTCCAGCCCCCGCCCCCTGCATGACGCCGCTACATGCCACCGTCCCGCCGATCAGCTGCCTGATCGCACTAACGGTGTGCAACCACGTAGCCTTCAATGCCAGCCGCGTCGTGGTTTCACTGTTTGCCCTCTCGCTCAAAGCGTCGACCGTCACGCTCGGCATCCTGATGTCGCTCTATGCGTTGCTGCCGATGCTGCTGGCGATCCATGCCGGCAAGCGCATCGACGAGATCGGGCCGCGCAAGCCGATGACCGCGGGGTCATTGATGGTGGTCGCGGGCACGCTGCTGCCGGCGGTGTGGCCGGGCATCACGGCGCTCTACCTTTCCTGCGCGCTGATCGGCATCGGCTTCATGCTGGTGCAGGTCGCCATGCAGTTGCTGATCGGGCAGATTTCCACCGATGGCACGCGGCTGCGCAACTACACGCTCCAGGCGCTGGGATTCTCGTTCTCCGGCACGCTGGGCCCGGTGATGATGGGCTATGTGATCGAGCACGCTGGCTACCGCCCGGCATTCTTTGTGCTGGTGGCGGTGGCGGCCGCAGGGCTGGCCGGCCTGTACTTCATGCGCGGGCGGCTGCCGGCGTACGGCGGGCGCGCTGCGCGCGGCGCCATCGTGGACGGCACCCGCAACTCCACATTGGGCTTGCTTGCCCACCCGGAGTTGCGCGCGGTGTTTATCGCCAGCGCGGTCCTGTCGGCGGCGTGGGACCTGCACGCCTTCCTCATTCCCATCCAGGGCACCCGGGTTGGCCTTTCGCCGTCGTCGGTAGGCTGGGTGCTGGGCGCCTTCGCCATTGCCACCTTCGCCATCCGCGTGGCAATGCCGCTGGTGTCGCGCCGGCTCTCGGAGTGGAAGGTGATTCGGGTCGCGCTGCTGGTCGGGGCGGTAGCCTACCTGCTCTACCCCTTCGCGGCCGAGTTCTGGCTGATGTGCTGCCTGGCCTTCGTGCTGGGCCTGGCGCTCGGCAGCGCCCAGCCCAACGTCATGAACATCCTGCACACGGCCTCGCCCACCGGGCGCGCCGGCGAGGCCCTGGGATTGCGCTCGGCCGTGCTCAATACCAGCCAGGTGGTGTGGCCGCTGACCTTTGGCGTAGTCGGCACGGCGCTTGGCATGCTGCCGATTTTCCTGTCGATGGCAGGGGCGATGGGCGTGGCCGGCTATTACTCGCGCGGCCAGGCCCGCAAGCTGCCCCAGCCGCCGGCCTGAGGCGCCCACGGCATCGCGCATGAGTTGCTCAGGCGCAAATGCGGTTCGCTGCGCTTTCGCTATACTCAAATCAAACAGGCCGCTGGCGCCGTGCATGCTTGCCCCGCGCGCGGCCTGCTGACTCGATACCTGATCCGACATGACCCAACTCGCCGACCTCCGCCGCACCTACGTACTCGGATCGCTGTCCGAATCCGACGTGGCGCCCGATCCCATCAGCCAGTTCCAGCGCTGGTTCGATGAAGCCATCCACGCCAAGCTCCCCGAACCCAATGCCATGACGCTGGCCACCGTCGACGCCGACGGCCAGCCCTCGGCACGCATTGTGCTGCTTAAGGCCATGGACACCCAGGGCTTTACGTTCTTCACCAACTACGAAAGCCGCAAGGGCCTGGACCTTGCCGCCAACCCGCGCGCGGCGCTGCTGTTCCACTGGGTGCAGCTGGAGCGCCAGGTGCGCGTGGAAGGACGCGTTGAAAAAGTTACCGATAGCGAGAGCGATGCTTACTACGCGACGCGTCCGCTCGGCTCGCGCCTCGGGGCATGGGCCTCGGAGCAGAGCCGCGAGGTGGCGGACCGCACGGTGCTGGAGCAGCGCGAAGCGGATTTTCGCGCCAAGTTTGGCGATAACCCGCCGCGGCCGGCGCATTGGGGCGGGTATCGGCTGGTGCCGACCCGCATCGAGTACTGGCAGGGACGCCCGTCGCGCCTGCACGACCGGATCGCCTACCGCCTGGCGCCGGACGGCAGCTGGCAAATCGTGCGTCTGTCGCCCTGAGCGTGGAGCCGCCTGCCGCCAAGGCCGCGCACTGCACAAAATTAGGAATTGTCGTAAAGTGAGTCAGGGGCGCTTTCCGGTTTTGTGAGGAAGCGGCCACCAGGAGCAGGCCCCGCCTGCCCTGTGCTGTAGTTCGAGGAGTGTGCCGCAACCATCAGGAGGGAGGCCGCATGTTTTTCAAGCAAGCACTGGACAAGCAACTGGACCACTGGATCGCCGATCTGCGCGACCGGGCCAATCTCCCTGTGAGGCTGCGGCTATGGAACGGCAACGAGTATCCGCTCGGCCGCTTCGATCATCCCGCGGTGACCCTGACCATACGCGAGGTGGGTGCCCTGCCCCTGCTGCTCACGCCCAGCCTCGACAATCTGGGCGAAGCCTATGTCCAGGAAAAGATCGACCTGGACGGCACGCTCAGCGACATCATCGCCGTGGCTTACCGCTTCTCGGCTGCCGCCAGCGCGCAGGCCGGTGGCGCGCTGGCACGGGTAGCCCAGCATTTCGCCCACACCAAGGCGGCGGACAAGGCCTCGATCCAGTATCACTACGACGTATCCAACGCGTTCTACCGGCTCTGGCTGGACCCGGGCATGGTGTACTCCTGCGCCTACTTCGAGCATGGCAATGAAGACCTTGCCACCGCCCAGCGCAAGAAGATCGACCACATCCTGACCAAGATCCGGCTGCAGCCCGGACAGACCTTGCTCGACGTCGGCTGCGGCTGGGGCGCGCTGGTCATCCGCGCGGCGCAGAAGTTCGGCGCGCGCTGCGTGGGCATCACGCTGTCGCAGAACCAGTTCGACCTGGCGACCGAGCGCGTCAGGCAGGCAGGCCTGTCAGACCGCATCGAAATCCGTTTGCAGGATTACCGCGACACGGCCGGCACTTTCGGCCGCATCACCAGCGTCGGCATGTTCGAGCACGTCGGCAAGGACAACCTGCCCGCCTATTTCGGCCGCATGCGGGAGTTGCTCGCCGATGATGGCTTCGCCATGAACCACGGCATCACGTCGCCCGACCCCGACAGCGGCGCCACGCCCATGGACGGCTCCGAGTTCATGGACCGCTACGTATTCCCGCAGGGCGAGCTGCCGCACATCGGCATGGTGCTCAACGCCCTGCAGCGCGGCGGCCTGGAGGCCACCGATGTGGAGTTGATGCGCGGCCACTACCGGCGCACGCTGCAGCATTGGGCGGACAACTTCGAAGCGCAGGGTGATACCATCCGCGCCATGGTGGGCGAGAAGAAATACCGCATCTGGCGTGTCTACCTGGCTGGCTGCGGCCATGCCTTCGATACCGACCAGATGTCGATCTACCAGGTGGTTTGCCACAAGGCCGGCCTCTCGTCGCAGAGCTTGCCCTGGTCGCGCCGCTATATCTACGACAAATCGCTTGACTGAAAATCGGCTTGACTGAAGACCTGTTTGGCGGCCTGCTGGAGCCGCCAGGGGTGGCCGCTGCCGGCAATGCCGCACCACTTGCCGCGGCCACCCCGACCGATGCCGCCGGCGCCAAGCCATCCCGCGGCAAGAGTGTGCTGGCGCCGCCCCCGGACCCTGCCCTGCTCGCGCTGGCCGAACGCCTGCCGGCCGGGCTGCATCTGGGCACATCGTCATGGTCCTATGGCGGCTGGAACGGCCTGGTCTACCAGGGGGAGTACACCGACAGCCTGCTCTCGCGCAAAGGCCTGGCCGCCTACTCGCAGCATCCCTTGCTGCGCGCCGCCGGCATCGACCGCGGGTTCTACGCGCCGATCCCGCTTGCCGATTACCTGGCCTATGCTGCCCAGGTGCCCGCCCACTTCCGCTTCCTGGTCAAGGCGCCTGCCAGCGTTTGCGATCCGTGGCTGCGCACGTCCGAGGGCGCCGGCCGGCTGGCTAACGCCAGCTTCCTTGATGCAGGGATCGCCGCACGCGATTTCGTCGCGCCGGCCACCACGGGCCTCGGCGCCAAGTGCGGGCCTCTGCTGTTCCAGCTTTCCCCGCTAGGCCCGATGGCCACCGACAGCGCCGGCTTCCTGTCGCGGCTCGACGCCTTCCTCGGCGCCCTGCCCGCGCTCGACGCCACCACGACACCGCACGCCTGCTACGCTGTAGAGTTGCGCGATGCCGCCTTGCTCACGCCGCGCTTTATCAAGCTGCTGCGCGCACGCGGCGTGCGTTTCTGCCTGTCCGCGCGCGAGCGCATGCCGCCGGCCGAACGGCAACTGCCGGCACAAGCACTCATGGACGAGGGCGCACCAGGACCGCTGGTGCTGCGGTGGATGTTGCATGCGGGCTTTGCCTACGAGCAAGCCGAGTCCCGCTACGCGCCATTTGACCGGCTGATCGACGAAGACCCGCATACCCGCGCGGTGCTCGCCGAGCAGGTGGTGCGCACACTGCGCGCGGGCCAGCCCGCCTATGTGATCGTCAGCAACAAGGCCGAAGGCTCGGCGCCATTGACTTGCGTGCGGCTGGCCGAGGCCATTGCCGAGCGCCTGGAAGCAAGCTGAGCGCAGGCCCGGCGCATCAGCGATTCAGGTAATGCGCGAACTTCTGCCGGAACTTGGCCAGCTTGGGTGAAATCACAAACGAGCAATAGCCCTGGTTCGGGTGGTTCTGGAAGTAATTCTGGTGGCCTTCCTCCGCGCGCCAGTACGGTTGCGTGGGCTCGACCTGCGTCACCAGCGACGCATCGTAGAGCTTTTGCTCCGTCACTTCCCGCATCACATACTCGGCCATGGCGCGCTGCGGCTCCGTGTTGGTGAAGATCACCGAGCGGTACTGCGTGCCGACATCGTTGCCTTGCCGGTTGAGGGTGGTGGGATCGTGGATGGCAAAGAAGATCTCCAGGATCTCGCGGAACTTGATCACCGTGGGATCGAAGGTCACGCGCACCACTTCGGCGTGCCCGGTGTCGCCGCCGCACACCTGCTCGTAAGTCGGATGGCTTACGTGGCCGCCGGTATAGCCCGACTCCACGGCCCGTACGCCCTTGACTTGCTGGTACACCGCTTCCAGGCACCAGAAGCAACCGCCGCCCAGCGTGGCAATCTCATGCTCGTTGTCCATCTTGATCTCTCCGGCTCATGACAATAGGTAGCATACTCGTTCGCCACCCGTCACGCCGCCGCAGACTGCAATGTGCAATGAACGCCGCGCCTAACGGTTCGGCAAAGCGACCGGCCAGATCGGCGCGGCGCCGCCCCGCGAAACTTCAATGAGGCGCCGATAAGAGCGAACTGGTAGACGCGCTCGCGCGACAAGGCATCCAGGTTCACCAGCTCGATGATCGGTGCGCCCTGCTGCGCCAGCAAATAGGTATGGACCGTGATGCAGTTGCCGGGCAGCGAGCCGGTCAGGGTGCTGCCGGAGCATGCGCTGGCCGGCCGGAGCATCTATACGCTCTATGCCAGCCACCGGCACCTGCAACGGAAGGTGGGCGCGTTCGTGGCGTTCCTGGCCGGGGTTCTACAAGGCCAGCCGGACGCTAGCGCAACGACGCCGCCACCATCGCCCGCAACTGGGGCTTGAGCACCTTGCCAAGCGCGCTCCTGGGCAGGCTGTCCACCAGCACCACCCGCTGCGGCAGCTTGAACCGCGCAATCGACAGCGCCAGCGTTTCACGCAGCGCCTCTGGCGCCAGCGCGGCGCGGTCCGCGCCGGCGGCTGCCACCACGACTGCAACCGGCACCTCGCCCCAGCGCGCGTCCGGCAGCCCCACCACCGCGCAATCCAGCACGCCGGGCAGGCCCAGCAGCGCGTTCTCGATCTCGGCCGGATAGATGTTCTCCCCGCCCGAGATGATCATGTCCTTGCTGCGGCCGACCACCTCGATGCAACCATCGGCATTGCGATGCGCAAGGTCACCCGAGCGAAACCAGCCCTCGCGGAAATCCGGATGCTCCGGCTGCCGCCAGTAACCCTGCATCAGGTTGGCGCCCGCGAGCCAGAGTTCGCCCACGTCGCCGTCGGCGACCGCAATGCCTTGCGCATCGGCTAGCCGCACCTGCACCTCCGGCTGGGGCCAGCCGGCATAGCCGGGCCGGGCCTTGGCCTGGTCCAGCCGCAGCACGACCGATACGGGACCGGTCTCGGTAGCGCCGTAGACCTGCCCGAGCGCGACGCCGCGCGCATGGAAGGCATCGATATACGCGCGGGGAATCGGCGAGGAGCCAGCCATCACGCCGCGCAGCGAAGAGAGGTCCGCGCCTGGCCAGCCGGGATGTTCCAGCACCGCGCGCAGCGTGGCTGGCACCATCAGCGACAGCGTGGGCTGCGCCTGCGCGCACGCATCGAGCCAGGCATCCGGCGCGAAACGCTGGTGCAACGTCACCTGCGCCCCGGCCAGCAATGCCGGCAGCGTCTGGATGCACAAGCCGCCCACATGGAACAGCGGCAGCACGGACAAGACATGGTCGTCCCGCGTCATGCCGTGCGCCCACCAGCTCGCGCGCGCGTTGGCCAGCAAGCCGGCCTGCGTGTGCAGCGCGCCCTTGGGATGGCCAGTGGAGCCGGAGGTGTAGACCAGCAGCAGCGGCGCCTCGCCGGGCGGCTGCGATGGCCTCGGCAGGGGGGTGTCCAGCGGCGCCGGCCGGTCGATCAGGCTATCGATCGGCGCCCGCGCGGCAGGCTCCGGCAGGGCGGCAGCCACCGCCGCCGCAGCCTGCGCGTGCGGCGCATCGTGGAACAGCACGCGGATGCCCGCATGCGCGGCGATGGCGCTCAGCTCCGGCACGGCCAGCCGGAAGTTCAGCGGCACGAAGATGGCCCCGAGCCTTGCGCACGCGAACAGGATGGCGAGCTGCAGATCGTGGTTCAGGCACAGCGTGCCCACGCGATCGCCCGGCTGCACGCCCCAGGTGCCGGCCAGGTGCGCGCAGACGCGTTCCACGCGGCGCCACAGCTTGCCGTAGTCGATGGTATAGCCAAGGCTATGCAGCGCTGGGCGCAGGGGCGCGGCGCTGACATGCGCATGCAGCGTGCGCAGCAGCGCCCCCGGCTCCGGCGTGCCAGCGAACAGCCGGTTGGCGCGCTCGCTCATTCGTCGCGCTCGCCCGACTCGTACAGGGTCTCGCGCCCCATGCGGTCCAGGATCAGCTCGGCGGTCCAGGGCAGCATCAGCGCGCCGCAGCGCGAATCGCGATAGAGCCGCTCCAGCGGCAGGTCCTTTAGCATGGACTGGCCGCCGCAGGTGCGGATCGCCAGCCGGGCGATATCGTTGGCGCCTTCCATCACGCTGTAGTGCGCGGCGTACAGCCGCATGCGCGCATCCTTCCCCGGGCTGGCGCAGGCTTCATGAATCACGCGCCAGAAGATCGAGCGCATGTTCTCCAGCTGGATGCGCATCTGCGCCACCGCGATCTGCTTGGTGGGATACATGCGGCGCTTCACCGGCGGCTGGCCCGGCACTTCGCCGCGCAGGTACTGCACGGTGAAGTCGTATGCGGCCTGCGCCACGCCGAGATAGGTCGGCGAGAGCGTGAAGAACATGGCTGGCCAGGTCTGCGCCGCCTTGTAATAGACGCCACGCGGCATCAGCTGCTCCTGGTCGGCGACGAACACGTCCTTGAGCAGCAGCGTGCGCGACACGGTGCCGCGCATGCCCATCGGGTCCCACTCGCCGGTCACGGTGAGGCCTTCGGCCTTGCCCGGCACCGCGATGTAGAGCGTGTCGCGCATATCGGGCGAATGGTCCGCGCACTCCTCCGTGCAGAGGATGCCGTAGTAGTCCGCGGCGCCCGACAGCGATGCAAAGATCTTGCGGCCATTGAGCACCCAGCCGCCTTCGACCTTGCGCGCGCTGGTGCCGAAGGGCGCGCGCCCGGCGGCGGCGGCCGAGCCCTCCGAGAAGGGCTGAGCGTAGATTGCGCCGTCCTTCACCACGCGCGCAAAGTGCAACTCGCGCCGGGCCTCGTGCTCGGCGCGCTGCTCGGGCGTCATGGCGATGCCGTCGGCCAGCATGCCGGTCCACATGGTGGAGCAGATGTGCATGTTGTAGGTCAGCGCGGTGGCGCCGCAGAAGCGGCCGATCTCCGCGCCCACCATGCAATACGTGGCGAAGTCCGCGCCCTCTCCCCCGAACTCGCGCGGCACGCACAAGGCCAGCAGGCCGGCCTCGCGCAAATCGTCATAGTTGGCAAAGGGGAAGCTGGCCTCGCGGTCCCACTGCGCCGCGCGCGGGGCAAAGCGCTCGCGGCCGAGCCGGTTGGCGAGCGTCAGCAGGCGCTCCTGCGCCTCGGTGAAATCGGCACTGCCGACAGCGGGGATGAAGTCCAGTGGCATGATCGTGTCTCCCGGGCATCGGCCACGCGCGTGGCGATGCCGCGATGTTCTTGTGGATTCAGTGCAGCGGGAAATGCCGCCCCAGGAAGCCGAGCACGGCGGCATTGAAATCCGCCGGGCATTCCATGCAAGCCAGGTGGCCCACCGCGGGCAGGCACAGGTACTCGGCGCCGGTGATCTTCTGCGCCATGCGCTCCATCACGGCGGGCGCGGCATTGGCGTCGTGCTCGCCGGCCAGCACCAGCACCGGCACGGTGATGCGCGCCAGCACTTCGCGCCGGTCAAAGCGCACCAGCGCCTGCAGGGCGGCGCGATAGGTGTCGGGCGGCACGGCCGCCATCACGCTGGCGGCGAACGCCACCGCGCGAGGCTCGGCCTGCGGCGCGACCATGGCGCGCACCAGCCCGTTGGCCATCTCCGCCATGGTCTTGCCGGCGTCGAGCGGCGCCGTGCGCGCGGCCACGAAATCGCGTTGCCACTGGCCATCGGCCTTGCCGAATGCCGGCGACGTTCCGGACAGCACCATGCCGTCGATCAGTCCGGGCATGGCTGCGTAAGCTTCCTGCGCGACCATGCCGCCCATGCTGTGGCCTAGCAGCACCACGCGCCGGCCCGCATCGCGCTCGGCCTTCAGCAGCGGCTGCAAGGCTTGCGCCAGCCCGGCGAAATCACAGGGATCGATCATGGCGCTGTCGCCGTAGCCAGGCATGTCCCATGCCACCGCGCGATAGCCCGCTTGCACCAGTGCAGCGATCTGCGCCGGCCACGCGGCCTTGCCGCCGCCGATGCCATGCAACATCACGACGGACACGGGGCCGGCGCCCTGCGCGATGGTGGAGATGCCATTGGCATGTGTCTGGGGTTGGGGTTGGGTCGTGCCAGGATTCACGTTCTCGTTCATGCGCTTGCCTTGTTGTTTGAATGGGCCGCTTCGGGCGTGGCCGGACCGACGAGCCGGCCCTCGTCCACCTCGCCCACGCCGTCGAGCGTGATCGTGCAGTTGCGCAGCGGCAGGTCGAAGTGGCCCAGCGTGTGGCGCCCGGCAACCTCGTTGGCGCCGGTGGAGTAGAGGAAGTTGCCGGCAAAGGCGCGCAGCTCCGTGCCATTGCAGTCGCGCTTGTCGTAGAACGTCATCGCATCCCAGCGGGCCTGAGGGTTCAAACCCCAGCCCACGTGCGAAACCGCGTAGGCGTCGCGCGTGCCTTCGCGGTCGGCCCACGCCGCGTAGTAGCCGCGCATCATGTCGGCGTCCATGCCCTGCCCTTCGATGCCGACCATGTAGTCATCCTCGATATGGCAGACGATGGTGTCGCGCAGGTAGGTCTTGAAGGTCAGGTTGACGTCGCCCGGTGCGAGCACCAGCGTGCCGTTGACCTGCCCGCCGGCGGGAAAGGCCAGGCACAGGCCGCCCGGCCAGTGCGCGACCTGGCCCGGCTTGTTGCAGTAGCCCCAGACGCCGCCGACGCGCGCGCTTGCAAGCCCGACGCGCAACTCGGTGCCGGCGGCCGAATGCACGCGCATCTCGCCTGCGCCCCGCAACCGTTTCATGGCCGCTCGCACGCTGCTCTCCAGCGTTGGATCGGGCAGGCAGCGCTCCAGGATCTCGGGATGTTCGTTGCTGACCATCAGCAGGCGCGGCACGATGCCGTCGGCGCCTTTGAGGATCTGCGGGAGTTCGGGCGCATGCAGCAGGCCCTCCACGGTGCAATCGATTACCAGGTGGCAGCGCTGCAAGGCGGCCACCACCGGGGCGAGTTGCTGCAAGGCATCGCTGGCGCCGGTGGAACGCACTGGCGCGGGCGCGGAAAGTGCCGTGGACGGCACCCGGATGCGCACGGGCGTGGCGCCCAGCGATTGCACCGCCAGTTCCGCCAACTCCACATTGACGCGTCGGGATTGGGACTCCGTTACAATCCCAACCACTTCCTGGGCGGACAGGGCGCACAGTTCAAGGGTGCGTCGAAAAGCCGCCAGCCAGCGGTGCTCGATTTGCTCGATGAGCATAGGTCTCCTCCTGGTGCGATCTGCTGCGATCCTGGCAGGGTCCCGGGGGAATGGCTTTGGTGCGCCAGCCCACCGATGCCTCCCGCCGGACGCATTAGCTTTGTGCTTGTGATTCTTGTCGCTGGCGCAAATAATATATGAAATTTCATGGATCCCAGTGGAGCCCGCACTATGGGCATGCCTGAGGCCACGCCAAGCATCATCGGCAAGGCCGCTTCTCCCGATTTCGATACGCTGCATTTCCGGCGCACGCTGTCCCAGTTCGCCACCGGCGTAACGGTGATCACTACCCGCGCGGGCCTTGGCTCGCCGCCGGGCGCGCCGTTCGTGGGCATTACCGCCAGCTCGTTCAACTCGGTCTCGCTCGATCCGCCGCTGGTGCTATGGAGCATGGCCACGCGCGCCAACAGCCTGCCGATGTTCCGCGACGGCTCGCACTACATCATCAATGTGCTGTCGGCCTCGCAACTGGACCTGTGCCAGCGCTTCGCCACGCTCAAGGGCGACCGCTTCGCGGGTGTCGACTACCGCCTGTCCGAGAACGGCCTGCCGATCCTGGCCAACGCGCTGGCCTGGTTCGAATGCCATAACCGCAGCCGCTACGACGAGGGCGACCACGTCATCTTCGTGGGCGAGGTGGAGCGCTGCGGCGTGCACGACAACGCGGGCAACCCGCTGGTGTTCCACGACGGCCGCTTTGCCACCACCGATCCGCTGACGGACTGAAGTCCGGGCGCAGCACATGAAGGATTCGCCCAAGCCGGCCCCGGCGGCCCCAGACGCTTTTGTCGATGGCTACCTGCCTTATCTGCTGGCGCGGGCCAGCCACCTTGTGTCGGGCGAGTTCCACCGGCAGGTCGAGGCAGCCGGGCTCTCCGTGCCCGAATGGCGCGTGCTGGCCACGCTGGCCGACCGGCCAGACTGCACCATCGGCGCGCTGGCCGATATCACGCTCACCAAGCAGCCCACCCTGACCAAGCTGATCGACCGCATGGCCGCCGACGGCCTCGTCACGCGGCGCAACGGTGCCCTGGACCGCCGCCATGCGCTGGTATCGATCACCGCGCGCGGGCGCGCCCGCGCCCGCGCCCTGCTCGACCAGGCCGCCGCGCACGAGCAACAAGTGCTGGATGACTTTGGCGTCGCGCAGGGCAACCAGCTCAAGGACACCTTGCGCCGCCTGATCGCGCTGCACGCGCCGCGCTGAGCGCCGGTAGCCCTCAGGGCCGCGGCTCGCCCTTGACGACCGCCAGCGGCGAGCCATCCGTCTTGATCCTTTGCAGCACGATGTTCGAGCGGATATCCATCACGCCCGGCGTGCGGTAGAGCCGGTTCACGATGAAATCCGAGTAGTGCTTGAGGTTGCGCGCCTGCACAGTCAGGATGTAATTGCTGTCGCCGGTGATGATGTAGGCCGACACCACTTCAGGCCAGGATTGCACCGCCGCGTTGAAGGTATCGTGCCAGCCCTCGGTTTCGGGACGCATCGACACCTGCACGATCGCCTCCAGTTCCAGGCCGAGCCGCTCGGCGTCGAACCACGCCCGGTAGCCGCCGATCACACCATCCTCCTCCAGCAAGCGCACCCGCCGCAGGCAGGCCGAAGGCGACAGCGCCACGCGGTCGGCCAGGTCCTGGTTGCTGATGCGCCCGTTCTCCTGGAGGCAGGTCAGGATGCGCAAATCGATGGGATCCAGGTTCATTTCGCAGATTCTTCCATGATTCTCTTCATAAATGAAATTCTATGCGAAAACCACTGGAATCCACTGGCCATTTCGCAAGCCTCTTGTCCGTAATATTGACTATCATGCCGTCATCCGCTTCATAAAGAGCCTTGGAACGCCGCTCCCAGGCGTCAGCCCCCGATGACGAACCGCCCCACCCCCGATACCAACGATAGGCCGCGCCAGCTCTGGGACATCAGTCCCGCGCTCTCGCCCGACACGCCGGTGTGGCCGGGCGACACGCCGTTCCAGCTCGAGCGCAACTGGCAGATCGACGCCCACTGCCCCGTCAATGTCGGGCGCATCACCTTGTCGCCCCACACCGGCGCCCACGCCGATGCGCCGCTGCACTACGCCGCCGACGGCGCGCCCATCGGCGAGGTGGACCTGGCGCACTACCTCGGCCCGTGCCGGGTGATCCATTGCATCGGCGTGGCCCCGCTGGTCGAGCCCCGCCACATCGGGCATGCGCTGGCAGGCGCACCGCCGCGTGTGCTGCTGCGCACTTACCAGCAAGCGCCGCTGGCAAAGTGGGACCCGGACTTCTGCGCGGTCGCGCCGGAAACCATCGCGTTGCTCGCAGAGCACGGCGTGATGCTGGTCGGCATCGACACGCCCTCGCTGGACCCGCAGGAATCCAAGACCATGGCCGCGCACAACATGGTGCGCCGGCATCGCCTGGCCATCCTCGAAGGCCTGGTGCTCGACGCCGTGGCCGAGGCCGACTACGAACTGATTGCCCTGCCCCTGCGCTTTGCCGGACTCGATGCAAGCCCGGTGCGCGCCGTGCTGCGCAGCCTGGCCTGAACGATCGCACTGAACGACCCGAACCCAACCTCCCCCCAGGAAACCTCTCACACATGACCGCAATGACTCGCGAGCAATGCCTCGCCCTCGACCAAGAAGATCCGCTGCGCCGCCTGCGCGACCAGTTCGCGCTCCCGCAAGGCGTGATCTACCTCGATGGCAACTCGCTGGGCGCGCGCCCGCGCAGCGCCGCGGCACGCGCCGCCGAAGTGGTGAGCGAGGAATGGGGTACGGGCCTGATCCGCAGCTGGAACACAGCCGGCTGGTTCGAACTGCCCCAGCGCCTGGGCAATATGCTGGCACCGCTGATCGGCGCCGGCGAGGACGAAGTCGTGGTGACCGACACCACCTCCTCCAACCTGTTCAAGGTGCTGGCGGCCGCGCTGCGCGTGCAGCAGACCCGCGACCCGAAGCGCAAGGTGATCGTATCGGAAGCCAGCAACTTCCCCACCGACCTCTACATCGCACAGGGGCTGGCCGACCTGCTGCAGCAAGGCTATTCGCTGCGCCTGGTGAATGCGCCCGAGGAGATCGATGCGGCGGTGGACGCCGACACCGCCGTGCTGATGCTGACCCATGTCAACTACAAGACCGGCGAAATGCTCGACATGGCCAGCGTGACCGAGATGGCGCATGCCCGCGGCGCGCTCACGGTGTGGGACCTGGCCCACTCGGCCGGCGCCGTGCCCGTGGCGCTCAAGGCATCCGGTGCGGACTACGCGGTCGGCTGCACTTACAAGTACCTCAACGGTGGCCCCGGCTCGCCCGCCTTCCTGTGGGTCGCGCCGTCGCTGCGCGATGCTTTCTGGCAACCGCTGTCCGGCTGGTGGGGCCATGCCGCGCCGTTCGCGATGGAACCCGGCTACCGCCCGCGCGAAGGCGTAGCGCGCTTCCTGTGCGGCACCCAGCCCATTGCCTCGCTGGCCATGGTCGAATGCGGGCTCGATATCTATGCCCAGACCGACATGGCAGTGCTGCGCGCCAAGTCGCTGATGCTGACCGACCTCTTTATCGCGCTGGTGGAAACACGCTGCGCCGCGCACCCGCTCGAACTGGTGACCCCGCGCGCCCATGCGCGCCGCGGCAGCCATGTGAGCTTTGCCCATCCGGACGGCTTTGCCGTGGTGCAGGCCCTGATCGAGCGCGGCGTGATCGGCGACTACCGCGAGCCACGCATCGCGCGCTTTGGCTTCACGCCGCTGTACACCAGCTTCACCGAAGTCTGGGACGCAGTGGAAATCCTGCGCGACGTGCTCGACAGCGGCACTTACAAGGCAGAGCGTCACCAGACGCGCGGCCTGGTGACCTGAGCAGGAGCACGCCATGAGCAACCACAAGGGATGCCCGATGTCGGGCGCAGGCGCCACAGAGACCAGCGATGCCAGCTGGCATGACGCCCAGATGGATTTCGCCAAGGACATGAGCTACGGCGATTACCTGGCGCTGGACCAGATTCTCAACGCCCAGCATCCGCTCTCGCCCGAGCACAACGAGATGCTGTTCATCGTGCAGCACCAGACCAGCGAGCTGTGGATGAAGCTGGCGCTGCACGAGCTGCGCGCCGCGCGCGAATGCGTGCGCCAGGACCAGCTGCCACCCGCGTTCAAGATGCTCACGCGAGTCTCGCGCATCATGGAGCAACTGGTGCAGGCGTGGAACGTGCTAGCCACGATGACGCCGCCGGAGTACTCGGCGATGCGCCCTTACCTGGGGATGTCGTCTGGTTTCCAGTCATTCCAGTACCGCGAGATCGAGTTCATCCTCGGCAACAAGAACGCGGCCATGCTGCGCCCGCATGCGCACCAGCCGCAGCACCTGGCGCTGCTGGAAGAAGCCCTGCGCACGCCGTCGCTGTATGACGAAGCGATCCGCCTGATGGCGCGGCGCGGCTTTGCCATCGATGCGGCCTGCATCGAGCGGGACTGGACCAGGCCGGCCGGCGAGAACGCCTCGGTGGAAGCGGCATGGCTGGAGGTCTATCGCAAGCCCGAGGCGCACTGGGAACTGTATGAACTAGGCGAAAAGTTCGTCGACCTGGAAGATGCTTTCCGGCAGTGGCGCTTCCGCCATGTCACCACCGTGGAACGCGTGATCGGCTTCAAGCGCGGCACCGGCGGCACCGAAGGCGTCAGCTACCTGCGCAAGATGCTCGACGTGGTGCTGTTCCCGGAGTTGTGGAAGCTGCGCACGGATCTGTAAACGGGGCAGAAGCAGGCAGTATTGGCATCGCGGCACCGGCCAGGGCCGGTGCCGCCTCGCTTCAGAGCGCCGGGTCCGACAGCCGCGCCGCCAGCGCGCGCAAGGCCGGCGCCAGCTTGTCGTGAAACACCGCTTCCTCGACCGAGCCATAGGACGCACTGCAACTCAGCATGTGCAGCTCCTTCTCCCCCACCGGACGGAATGCCACCGCGCATGCGTGGATGGCCGGGTGCCAGTCGCGGAACGACGCCGCATAGCCCAGGGTCGACGCCTGCTCCACCGTGGCGCGCATGGCCGCCTCCTGGGTTTTCCACTGTTCGGGATAGGCCAGGGCAAACTCCGCCAGCACCCGTTCGCGCTTGGCCGCCGGCAAGGCCGCCAGGTAAGCCCGGCCCATGGAACTCGATACCAGCGAGAGCCGCGACCCCACGCCCAGCCCCAGCATCACGCCTGCATCGTTGCGGATCGATTCAAGATAGATCACCTCCATGCGCTCGCGCTTGCCCAGCGAGACCGACACGCCGTAAGCCTGCGCGAACGCCAGCATGTGCGGGCGCGCCAGCGTCACCACATTGGACGCGGACAGGTAGGAATAGCCTAGCGCCAGCACGCCGGCATCGAGTGCGTACTTGCCCAGGCTATCGTCGTAGCGCAGGTAGCCCAGTTGCACCAGTGTGCCGGCCAGCCGGCTCACTGTGGCTTTGGGAAAGCCCGTGCGGCGCACGAAATCCTGGTTGCCCAGCATCGACTCGCCAGTGCGAAAGCAACGCAGCAGCTCAAGGCCGCGCGCCAGCGCGGCAACAAAATTGGGATCGCTCTCGCGCGGTGTGGCGCTGGCGGCATCCGCCGCAGGCGTGGCTTGCGATTCAGTGGCCAAAAGTGATCTCCGCGGAATGGATGGAGGCAGCGCGCCCTATTGCATGGATCGCGCATTGCGATATACTACATCATCGGAACACAGTTCCGCAATGCGGAACCGCAAAAGCACCACGGCGGACCGCGGAATGCGCCGATACTTCCTGAATTCAGGGTTGGCTCGCGAGGCCGCCCATTCCGATCTGCACTAGACCTGCACTACCGAAGGAGACCTACATGGCTGCCAACGCCGAATTCCACTGGGCTGACCCGCTGTTGCTGGACGACCAGCTGAGCGCCGACGAGCGCATGGTGCGCGACGCCGCCCTGGCCTATTGCCAGGACAAGCTCGCCCCGCGCGTACTGCAATCGTTCCGCAATGAGAAGACCGACATCGAGATCTTCCGCGAGATGGGCGAGCTGGGCCTGCTCGGCCCCACCATTCCCGAGGAATACGGCGGCCCCGGCCTGAACTACGTGGCCTACGGCCTGATCGCGCGCGAAGTGGAGCGGGTGGATTCGGGCTATCGCTCGATGATGAGCGTGCAGTCGTCGCTGGTGATGGTGCCCATCCACGAATTCGGCAGCGAAGCGCAGAAGCAGAAATACCTGCCTAAGCTGGCAACCGGCGAGTGGATCGGCTGCTTCGGCCTGACCGAGCCGAACCACGGTTCCGACCCGGGCTCCATGATCACGCGCGCCAAGAAGGTGGCAGGCGGCTATGAGCTGTCCGGGGCCAAGATGTGGATCACCAACTCGCCCATCGCCGACGTCTTCGTGGTGTGGGGCAAGCTGGTCGGCGACGACGGCAAGGAAGCGATCCGCGGCTTTATCCTCGAAAAGGGCTGGAAGGGCCTGTCGGCACCTGCCATCCACGGCAAGGTTGGCCTGCGCACCTCGATCACCGGCGAAATCGTCATGGACCAGGTGTTCGTGCCGGAAGAGAACCTGATGCCGGGCGTGTCCGGCCTGAAGGGTCCCTTCACCTGCCTGAACTCGGCCCGCTATGGCATCGCCTGGGGCGCCCTGGGCGCCGCCGAGTTCTGCTGGCACACCGCGCGCCAGTACACGCTGGACCGCAAGCAGTTCGGCCGCCCGCTGGCCGCCAACCAGCTGGTGCAGAAGAAGCTGGCCGACATGCAGACCGAGATCACGCTGGGCCTGCAAGGCTGCCTGCGCCTGGGCCGCATGAAGGACGAAGGCACCGCTGCGGTGGAAATCACCTCGATCATGAAGCGCAATTCCTGCGGCAAGTCGCTGGACATCGCCCGCGTGGCGCGCGACATGCTCGGCGGCAACGGCATCTCGGACGAGTTCGGCGTGATCCGTCACGTGGTCAACCTCGAAGTGGTCAACACTTACGAAGGCACCCATGACATCCACGCGCTGATTCTGGGCCGCGCCCAGACCGGCATCCAGGCGTTCTTCTAAAGCACGCCGCCCGGGCCCGCCCGCTCTCTCGCAAGAAATAAAAAGGCCCGGCTGCGAAGCCGGGCCAAGCACACGACCAAGGAGAGACGACGGGCGAGCCCATCGTTGTACAACACCGGTGCGCCGGCCCGGCGCTACGCGCCCTGGCCGGCCGCTTGCTTACTTGTTGGGTTGCGGCGTGAGCCGCAGGTAAGGCCGCACGGCCTTGTATCCCTTCGGAAATTTCTGCTTTATCACGTCCTCGTCCTTCAGCGAGGGCACAATCACCACATCCTCGCCGTCCTGCCAGTTGCCCGGCGTGGCAACGCTATGGCTGTCGGTGAGCTGCAGCGAATCGATCACCCGCAGGATCTCATTGAAGTTGCGCCCGGTGCTGGCCGGGTAGGTGATGGTCAGCCGCACCTTCTTGTCCGGGTCGATCACAAACAGCGATCGCACCGTGAAGGTCGCGTTCGCATTGGGGTGAATCATGTCGTACAGCTCGGAAACCTCGCGGTCGCCATCGGCGATGATGGGGAAATTGACCGTGGTACCCTGGGTCTCGTTGATATCCTTGATCCACTCTCGATGGGACTCGACAGGATCGACCGACAGTGCGATGACTTTGACATTGCGCTTGGCAAAATCACCCTTCAGCTTCGCCGTCAGGCCGAGTTCGGTCGTGCAGACCGGTGTGAAATCGGCCGGGTGCGAGAAAAGCACGCCCCAACTGTCGCCCAGCCATTGATGAAAGCGAATCGGGCCTTCACTGGAATCCTGTTCGAAATCCGGCGCGATGTCACCGAGACGTAGAGCCATGCGGGTCTCCTCAAGAGGCAAAATAGGGTTGAACCACTCTAGTGCGATTGCGATCCAACCCAAACGAATATAAAGTCACTACAAAATCACCTTTTTGTATTAAGACCTTTGTTAAGACCTTTGTCCTGCGTCACAGTCCTGCACGCTGTGTCGGACTCGTGGTGTTGAAACCACGGCGGTTCCCCGCATATGCTAGTAAAGAGGGCGAGAAGCTGCCCGACAACGTGCGGGGAAGGCAAAATGTCACAATCCGAAACCACCGCCCGCAAACAGGAGAAACTGATGAGCGATGTCAAGACCGTTTTGTCCGATGCCGAAGAACTGCTTAAGCAAGCGGCCTCGACCACAGGCGAGAAAGCTGCCGAACTGCGTGAGCGCGGCATGGGCCTGCTGAAACAAGCCAAGGAAAAGGCCCAAGACCTTCAGGACGCCGTGGTCACCAAGAGCAAGGCGGCCGCACGTGCCACCGACGATTACGTCCATGACCATCCGTGGCGCGCTGTCGGCGTTGCCGCCGGCGTCGGCCTGCTGATCGGCCTATTGCTGAACCGCAAGTAATTCGCCCGGCCGCAGGCCTCGCGCATGAACCCGAACGCCTTGCACCTGGGCCAACGCATGTCGCGGCGCAGTGCCAGGCAACGCCCCGCCAGCGGTCGCGCACCGCTGGCGGGGTTCCCCGTCTGCAGCAGGTGCGGCGCTTCGCCGCTGCACGCCTTCGCCGGAATTGAATGAGCGATCCCACCTCTTCCCCCAAGTTTATGGATGCCCTGCGCAGCCTGGCAGGATCACTGGTGGCAATGGTGCAGACTCGCCTTGAACTTGCCAGTGTCGAACTCGCGGAAGAACGCTCCCGGCTGATGAGGATGGCCTTGCTGGCCTGTTTCGGCCTGGTGTTCTTTGGCTTGGCCATGGTGACACTGACCGTCTTGATCGCCATCGTGTTCTGGGACACCTACCGCTGGCAGGCCCTGGGCGTGCTGGTTGCGTTGTACCTGGCCGCCTGCGCAATCTGCCTCGCGGTTGCCCGCCATCTGGCGCGCAATGCCCCGCCCCTGTTCGAAGCGACGCTGGCCGAGATCGATAAAGACCGGGAGATCCTGCGCCGATGAGCACACCACACACCCCAGGCGAGCCGGCCGACGACGCGCCTGGCACCGCATCCCCCTCCAAAGCGCCTCGCTCGCACCAACGCCCCGTACGTTTCGCGCGGGAGGTGCGCCTGCCCCTTGCCATTCGCAAGGAGCTGCTGATCACGCGCGCCGCGCTTGAGCGCTACGACTGCGCCCAGGCGCTCCATCACGTCCGTGGCAGCGCGACCCGCCTTGGCCGCTTCAGCACCTGGCTGCCGCGCATGACCCGGCCCGCCTCCTGGCTCAAGCTGCTCGGACTCGCCAAGGACTACCCGATGCTCAGCTCAGCCGTGTCCCTGGCGCTGCCGCTGCTGCGCAAGACCCCGGTGCTGCGCTGGGGCTGGAAGCTGTCCAAGTTCGGCGCGCTGGCCGCGGCCGGCTACTGGGCCTACGAGACTTTTCAGAAAAGCTCCGTCCAGGATGCCCGCAAGACCCCGTCCGACACCGTCGACACGGGGTTCCGCGACCCGCTGGTGCGTTAGCACCGCGATACGCCATGCAAGGCCGCCACCTGCGCCGGCCTTGCCTACGGGCCTGCCACACGGCAATGAAGGCAATATGCGCCACGCGCCGCGGCGAGCCGCCGTACGCCACCATGGCGGCGCGCGCCCCAACGCTTTTTCGACGCAAGGTGACAGCCCAATGACCCAACGTGCGGAAATGCAGCAAAAGGCGTTCTACCTGCTGCTGGCAGTCGTGTCGATCGCCTTCTGCTTCGTCCTGCGGCCCTTCTTCGGCGCCGTGTTCTGGGGCGCCATCCTGGCCATCATCTTCACGCCGCCCAACAACTGGCTGACCCGGCGCATGGGCGACCGACGCAACCTGGCATCGCTGACCACGCTGACGCTATGCCTGCTGATCGTCGTGCTGCCGCTGATCTTTGTCACCGGCGCCCTGATCCAGGAAGGCAGCACCGTCTACCAGCAGATCAAGTCCGGCCAGCTCAATTTCGGCGCCTACTTCCAGCAAGCCTTGCACGCCCTGCCGCCGTCGGTGACAAGGGTGCTGGGCCGCTTCGGCCTGACCGATATCAGCGACCTGCAGCAAAAGCTCACCGCGGGGGCCGCCCAGGCCAGCCAGATCCTCGCCGCGCAGGCGCTCAGCATCGGGCAGAACACCTTCCAGTTCTTGGTCAGCTTTGGCGTGATGCTGTACCTGCTGTTCTTCCTGCTGCGCGATGGCCCGCAGCTTTCCAAGATCATCATGCGGGCGATCCCGCTGAGCGAGCCGCACAAGCAGCACCTGCTGCGCAAGTTCACCACCGTGGCCCGAGCCACCGTCAAGGGCAACATCGCCGTGGCCGCGGTGCAAGGCGCGCTGGGCGGCCTGGCCTTCTGGTTCCTCGGCATCCAGGGCTCGCTGCTGTGGGGTGTGCTGATGGGCTTCCTGTCGCTGCTGCCCGCGGTGGGCGCCGCACTGATCTGGGGGCCGGTGGGAATCTACTTCCTGCTGACCGGCGACGTGGGCAAGGGCTCCATCCTGATCGGCTTCTGCGCGGTGGTGATCGGCGCGGTGGACAACGTGCTGCGCCCCATCCTGGTCGGCAAGGACACCCGCATGCCCGATTGGGTAGTGCTGATCTCCACGCTGGGTGGCATGGCGCTGTTCGGGCTGAGCGGCTTCGTCATCGGCCCGCTGATCGCCGCGCTGTTTATCGCCAGTTGGGACCTGTCCACATCCACGCGGGAAGAAATCGAACGCCGGGACGCCGCGCACGACAAGGACCAGCCGCCGCCCCCACCGCCCGCGCCGCCCACAGGCGCAACCGGGCAAGCCAGCGCCCAGGCGCCAGGCCCCGAGGCGGCGCGTACGGACTGAGCCGCGGCGCCGCTTGCCGGCCCCAAACACACCAAGGAGTGAGCATTGCGTCAAGACGAACCATCATCCGGTGCACAGGCGCTGGCAAAGGTGAAGCACTACAGCGTGCGTGAGATGTTCCGCAAACCGGACCGCTCCCAGTTCTCGATCTCGCCGGATGGCCGCCACCTGTCCTTCCTCGCCCGGCACCAGGGCCGCCAGAACATCTTCGTGCAGGCCATCGACACCGAAGGCAACCTGTTGGGCGAAGCCCGGCCGCTGACCCACGAGAGCGAGCGCGACCTGCCCTTGCACACCTGGAAAGGCAACGCGCACATCCTGTACGCGAAGGACTTTGGCGGCGACGAGAACTTTCACGTGCTGTCGGTGCCGATCGACGGCGGCGAGCCTGTCGACCTGACCCCGTACCCGGGCGTGCGCGCGGAGATCATCGACGATCTCGAGGACGATGACCGCCATATCCTGCTGTCGCACAATAAGCGCGACCCGGAAGTGTTCGACGTGCTGCGCGTCGATGTCGTCACGGGCGAGTCCGTGCAGATCGCGGAAAACCCGGGCAACGTGATGAGCTGGGGCACCGACCACGCAGGCCGCCTGCGGGTAGCGACCGCCAGCGATGGCGTAAACACCACCCTGCTCTACCGCGATGCCGAGGACGAGCCTTTCCGCCCGATCCTGACCACCAACTTCCGCGAGACGGTCTCGCCGCTGTTCTTTACCTTCGACGACAAGCAGCTGTATGTGCAGTCGAATCGCGGCCGCGACAAGACGGCGATATTCGAGTTCGATCCGCAGACCGCCAAGGAAGGCCGCCTGGTCTTCGAGCACGATGAGGTAGACGTCGGCGGCCTGTCCTACTCGCGGCATCGTCGCGTGCTGAGCGCCGCCTGGTACACCGACTGGAAGACGCACCGCCATTTCTTCGACGCCCACGCCGAGCAGATCCATGCCGACCTGCAGCGGCAACTGCCGGGCTACGAGCACCACGTCACCAGCATCACGCGCGACGAAACCCGCATGATCGTCTCCGCCTCGAGCGACAAGACCACCGGCACGCGCTTCCTGTATGACAGCGGCACGCAAAAGCTGGTCACGCTAGGCAAGGTGCAGCCCTGGCTGGATGAAGCCGACATGGCCGGCATGCAGCCAATCCGTTTCACCTCGCGCGACGGCCTGCAGATCCACGGCTACCTGACGCTGCCGGTGGCCAGCGCGGGAGAGCCTGCGCCGCGGGGCCTGCCGCTGGTGGTCAACCCGCACGGCGGCCCGTGGACACGCGACGTTTGGGGCTTCAACCCCGAGGTGCAGTTGCTGGCCAATCGCGGCTATGCCGTGCTGCAGATCAACTTCCGCGGCTCCACCGGCTACGGTCGCGCATTCTGGGAGGCGAGCTTCAAGCAGTGGGGCAAGACGATGCAGCACGATATCGACGACGGCGTCGACTGGCTCGTCGCGCAAGGCATCGTGGACCCCAAGCGCATCGCGATCTACGGCGCCAGCTATGGCGGCTATGCAACGCTGGCGGGCGTAGCCTTCACGCCGCAGCGCTACGCCGCGGCCATCGACTATGTCGGCGTATCGAACCTGTTCACGCTGCTCGAGACCATTCCCGCGTACTGGAAACCGATGCTGGACATGCTGCACGAGATGATCGGCAACCCCAACGTGCAAGCCGAGCGCCAAGCCCTGCACGATGCCTCGCCGGTGTTCTTCGCGGACAAGATCCGCACGCCGCTGCTGGTGGCGCAAGGCGCCAACGATCCGCGCGTCAAGCAGGCGGAGAGCGACCAGATCGTCCAGGCACTGCGCTCGCGCGGCGTGGATGTGGAATACCTGCTAAAGGAAAACGAGGGCCACGGCTTCCACAACGAGGAAAACACCTTCGACTTCTACGAAGCCATGGAAGCGTTTCTCGCCAGGCACCTGGCCAGGGAAGGCTGATTTGCGACCGCTCCGCGCCCGAACATCAGGCGCGGGCACATGAAACAAAAAAGGCGTAGCGGTTGCCCGCTACGCCTTTTGCAATGCTGGTGGGTCGTGCGTGACTCGAACACGCGACCAACGGATTAAAAGTCCGCTGCTCTACCGACTGAGCTAACGACCCGGAAAAACTGAAGCCGCGATTATAGGAATATCTTGGCCCTAAAGTCAACCTTTGAACACGAACTACTCGTGCTAGATCATGCGCTCAAGGCGCCATATCTGGTAGCGGAAGCCCAGCACCGAGCCAAGCAGGATGCCGGCCAGCGCGATAAACGAGCCAATCGCCAGCGTGGATACGCCTGACAGCCCCTGGCCGATGGTGCAGCCCAGCGCGGTCACGCCACCCGCGCCCATCAGGACGCCACCCACCAGATGATTGCCGACGTCCTCGGCGTTGCCAAAGCCTTCCCAGCGAAAGGTGCGGGTCACCAGTGCGTACGCAGCGGCACCGGCCACCACGCCGAACACGCTGACGATGCCGATGGTCAGCACCTTGCTCTTGTCGCTGAACATCATCAGCCAGTCGAGCGTGTAGGCATAGGGAGCGACGAAGCTCAGGCTCTCCATGCGGCCGCTGTTGCTGGCAACAAACAGTTCCTCGAGCGTATTGGGATCCTCAGCGACATAGCCGAGGTGCCCGGACACGTACCACATGGCCACGATGATCAGGCCCACGGCCAGGCCACCAAGCAGGTTATCGAAGGTGCGCAAGCCGCGTCCCGCCAACGCCCAGATCACCAGCGCCCCGCCCACCACCAGCGCGATGCCGACTTGCAGGGTGGCGCGCGACATGCCGCTGGCATGCGCCAGCACGGAGGGCAGGTCTTGCGTGGTGGGCAGCGTGAGCGCCACGGCGTCGACGGTGTTTACGCGAATCACGCCAAACAAGCCGCGCAGCGTCATATAGGCCGACAGCCCCAGGAAGACGAACACCACCAGCGACTTCAGGTTGCCCGCGCCGATACGCACCAGCGTCTTGCTGCCGCAGCCCGAGGCCAGCACCATGCCGAAACCGAACATCAGCCCGCCCACCAGGGCGGAGAGCCAGCTGAGCTTGCTGGCGGCATAGATGGTCTTGGTGGGATCGATGTAGCCGCCCGCAGCCAGCGCGGAGGTGCCGATCATGGCCACGCCGATGGCCAGCCCCCACATGCGCATGCGGGTCCAGTCGCCCATATTGACGATGTCGGAGACCGCACCCATGGTGCAGAAGTGCGTGCGCTGGAGCACCGCCCCAAACAGGAAGGTCAGGATGAAGGTGCTCGCCAGTATGGTACGGCTGAGCGCGGCAATATCGATTTCGGGCATGGGTGTCCGGCGGGGGAAGCGGAACGGGTGGGTGCGCGCAAGCGCGCTGGTGGCAACGACTACCGTCAGGCTGCGCCCTGGTAGCGGGTGGGATCGGGCACGCCAGCGGCCTCGAAGCCCGCGCGGCGGATGCGGCAAGAGTCGCACACGCCACAGGCCCGGCCGTCGTCGTCGGCTTTATAGCACGACACCGTCATGCCGTAGTCCACCCCGAGCTTGACGCCGGCGCGGATGATCTCGCCCTTGGTCATGTCGATGATGGGCGCGTGCACGCGGATGCGCTCGCCTTCGACGCCGGCCTTGGTGGCCAGGTTGGCAAGCGCCTCGTAGGCGGACACGTACTCGGGCCGGCAATCCGGATAGCCAGAGTAGTCGACCGCATTGGCACCGAAGAACAGGTCGCGGCCGCCAACGGCCTCGGCCCAGCCCAGGGCCAGCGACAGCATGATGGTATTGCGGGCCGGCACGTAGGTAACCGGAATGCCGCCGACGGCACCGTCCGTAGGCACCTCAAGGCTATCGTCGGTGAGCGCGGAGCCGCCGAAGCGGCGCAGGTCCAGGTCGATGATCTCGTGGCGCACCGCGCCCAGGGCGGCGGCCACGCGCTTTGCGGCCTCCAGTTCCGAGGAGTGGCGCTGACCGTAGCGCATCGACAACGCATAGGTCTCGAAGCCTTGCGCATTGGCCATGGCAAGGACGGTGGCGGAGTCCAGGCCGCCGGAAAGCAGGACGATAGCGCGTTTTTTCATGATGGCACGGCGCGGCGCCTGGAGGCGCCACGCAAAATTCGAGGCGAATCGCGTATTTTAGCGCGCCCAAGACTAAAGGCCCGCGGATGCGGGCCTTTAGTGTAATGACTGCTATCTCTGGGCCGCTTGGCAGCGCGCCGCCCTCTCAGGCGCTTACTTCAGCGTCTTGAGGCGATTGCTCGCCGCCTGCGCGCCCTCGGTGCCGGGGTACTTTGCTACCACCTGCTCCAGGGTCTTGCGGGCAGCGGGCTTCTGGCCCGATTCGATCTGGTTGTTGGCAATGGCGATCAGCGCATCCGGCACCTTGGGGTGATCCGGATAGGCCTGCACCATGTTCTGCAACACCGAGGTCGAGCCGCGGTAGTCGCGCTGCGCGTACAGCGAGTTGCCGAGCCAGAACTGCGCCAGCGGCACGTACGGGCTCTGCGGGTACTTCTTGATGAAGCCCGCGAACACGTTGCCGGCACCCTTGAAGTCCCCGGTCTGGAACTGCTTGAGCGCGGCATCGTATTCGGTCTTCTCGCCAGGTTGCGACAGCCCTTCGCGGCCATCCACGGTGACCTGTTGCGGCTCGAATTTCTTCAGGCGCGCATCCAGGTCCGCGTAGTAGTCCTTCTGCTGTTTTTGCAGCGTCGTCACCTCGTTCTGCAGCATCTCGTTCTGGCCACGCAGTCGCGCCACTTCCTGGCGCAGACCTTCGAGCTGGTTCTGCATGTCGAGCTGGGCGCGGCTGTTCTGGTCGATGCGCTGCGATGCCGTCGCCTGGAAACCGTTGAACTGGTCCCGCATGTTGACGATGGCTTTGCGCGCCTCGTCATCGTCGAACACGCCGGCCCGCGCCTGTGCAAACGGCAGCAGGCTGGCGCAGGACATCGCAGTAAGCAATACCAACTTGGAGGCGCGTGCTTTCATGAGATGGCTGTCCGCAGATTAGTACGTGATGTCCGCGCGGCGGTTTTCTGCCCAGGCGGCTTCGTCGTGGCCGGTTGCCTTGGGCTTTTCCTTGCCTAGGCTGACGGCTTCCATCTGGGTTTCCGGCACGCCCAGCGAGGACAGCGAGCGGCGCACGGCTTCGGCGCGCTTCTGGCCCAGTGCCAGGTTGTATTCGCTGGTGCCGCGATCGTCGGTGTTGCCCTGAATCAGGATGCGGCGGCCCTTGTTGGCGGCCAGGTACTTGGCGTGCTCCGACAGCATGCCCTGGTAGTCGGACTTGACGCTGTAGCTGTCGAAGTCGAAGTACACGCTGCGCTTGGCCAGCGGGCTGTTCGGATCGTTCAGCGGATCACGCGACACGTCCACCGGCGCCACGGCGCGGGCGTCGGTCGAAGGCGTACCCTTGTTGCCGGCACCGGCGTTGGCGGTGTCGTCCAGCTTGACGCCGGAGCTGCAAGCGCCGAGGGCCAGCAGAGCGGCGACGGCAAGGGTTTTGGTCATCATATTGGTCATGGCTAGGAACTCCTCGTTTATTGCATGAATGGTCCCCAGGACGGCTCGCGAACCTCGCCGGACTGGAGCGACAAAACCTGCCGGGTACGCCCGTCAGTGGACACTGCCGCCAGCACCGAGCGACCTCCCACCCGGGTGGCATAAAGAATGTACTTGCCGTTGGCGGCGAAGCTCGGGGCCTCGTCGTTGGCGGTGTCGGTCAGCGAGGTCACATCGCCGTTGCCGAGATCCATCAACTGCAGCTTGAAGCCGCCGCTGCGGGTGATGTAGGCCAGCTGCTTGCCATCCGGGGAAATGCGCGGGCTCACGTTGTAGCTGCCCTTGAAGGTCACGCGCTGGGCTGCGCCGCCTTCTTCGCCGCCGGCCGGCATGCGGTAGATCTGCGGCGCACCGCCGCGATCGCTGGTGAAGTAGATGCTGCGGCCATCCGGCGCGTATTGCGGCTCGGTATCGATGGCGCTGCTGCGTGTGAGGCGCTTGAGCCCGGAGCCATCGGCGCCAACCTGGTAGATCTGGGTATTGCCATCGCGCGACAGCGCCACCGCCAGGCGCTGGCCGTCAGGCGACCACGAAGGCGCGCTGTTGTTGCCCTTTTGGTTCGACACCAGCGTGCGCTTGCCGGTCGCCAGGTCGTGCACGTAGACCACGGGCTTCTTGGCTTCAAAGGACACATAAGCAACCTTGCTGCCATCCGGCGACCACGAAGGCGAGATGATCGGCTCGTTGCTGGTCAGCGCGACTTGAGAGTTCTGGCCGTCGGAGTCCGAGATCAGCAGCTGGAAACGCCCGCCCACCCGCGAGACATAGGACAGCCGCGTGGCAAACACACCGCGCTCGCCCAGCAGCTTCTCGTAGATGTAGTCGGCGATCTTGTGACCGGTCACGCGCAGCTGGTTTGCGCTAACCGTGAAGGCCAGGCCACCCAGGCTGGTGCCCTTGACGGTGTCGTAGAGGCGAAAGCGCACGTCGTACTGGCCGTTGCCGGTAGGTGTGACGCTGCCGGCGACGAAAGCATCGGCGCCGCGCGCCTTCCAGCTACCCAGGTCGGCATTGGCGGACTCCGCCACCGTGGCGCCGCCCGGGTCGACATTGCGGAAGCGGCCGCTGCGCTGCAGGTCACTGCGGATGATGGCGGTGAGATTTTGCGGGGCCTGGGCTTCGCCCTGGAAGTTGGCCGTGGCGATGGGGAACTGGCTGGCGCCGACGCCGGTGATTTCAACGTTCAATTGCGCCTGTGCGCTGCCGGCCGAACACGCCAGCACCACGGCCAGCCCGGCAAACAGGGCGTGCGCGCGGGCGCCGTGCCGCCGCGCGGCCAGCCAAAGGGGGGCCCAAAGCTTTCGCATGCTGCTCCTCAATCGAGATCAATATTCATCGAGCGCGGCCGGCAAACGGGAGCCGTGGAACGGGCAAGCATGCTGAAGGCTTGTCGCATGCCCGTATCGCGTGCCCCGGGCACATTTGCCGGCTGCGTCAGGCAACCTGTCATCGTAGCGTTGGGACTGCGGTGCATCGACGTAGGTTGCAATATGTTGCAATTCGAATGTTCCCGTGCCGTCGCCATCGCCGTACCTCTTAATCCTTAGGCTTGAAGGTGATCGTGAAGCTGGCCGGCGCCTTGCCGTTTTCGTCGCGGGGCAGCGGATCCGAGCGCTCCACGGCGCGCAGCACGGCGCTGTCCCAGCCCGAATTGCCGCTGGACTTGGACAGCCGCGCGGACATCAGGGAGCCGTCCGGCGCCAGTTGAACCGACACCACCGCAGCCGGATTGCCAGGCACGTCTTCGGTAAACACGATATTCGGCTTGACGCGGCGACGCACGCGATCCGGGTAGCCAGGCGAGGCCTTGCCGCCCGAACCAGCACCGCTGCCGGCGCTGCTGCCGACACCGCCGGCGCCGCCGACTGCCGCCCCGCCGCCGGCCATGGCCTGCAGCCGCGCCAGTTCACTGTGGCGCTGGGCATTGGCGGCGGCGTCGCGCTTGGCCTTGGCATCCGCATCAGCCTTGGCTTTCGCGTTGGCGGCGGCCTTGGCCTCAGCGTTGGCCTTGGCCTTGGCGTCGGCGGCTGCCTTGGCCTTGGCGTCGGCTTCGGCGCGCGCCCTGGCATCCGCCTCGGCACGGCTCTTGGCCTCGGCGCGGGCCTTGGCGTCAGCTTCCTTACGCTCGCGCTCAACCTGCTCCTTGCGCTGCTCCTGCAGCGCGGCCTGCCTGCGCGCGTCTTCCTTGCGCTGGGCGTCCTTCTTCAGTTCGTCCTTCTTCAGTTCTTCGCGGCGTTGCTCTTCGCGGCGCAGGTCGTCCTTGTGCTGGGCATCCTTGCGGGCGGCTTCCTTGCGGGCCGCTTCCTGCCGCTCAGCTTCTTGGCGTGCGCGCAGGTCGGCCTGCTGGCGCGCCTCCTCGCGGGCGGCGGCCTCGGCCTGGCGGCGCTTTTGCTGCTGGAGGGCGATCTCCGCGTCTTCTTCGGCACGAGACCTCACCGCTGGCGCGGCAGGCGCGGGACGGGCTTGTACGATGGGCTGCGGTGCGGGAGGTGGCGGGGGCGGCGG